>JAJDWM010000679.1 GCA_022825595.1 Bryobacterales bacterium
GATCCCGCTCGGTGGGATCGGCGCACCTCTTGTGCTCCGATCGCGTTGCGTCGGGCGCCCAACCGAGGCCATGATCCTCAGATCAATTCAGCGCCTGTGCGATCCTGAGGCGTAGCCCCTTCACCGCTAGGGATCGCCTAAGGACACCCCGCCTCAAGTCCGATCAACGTGTACGACGTCCTCACATTCTTGGGCTTCATGATCCTGAATCTGGTCAGTGGCGTCTTCGCGACCAACATCTACTGACGGATGGCCTACAACTGGTGCACCGAATGCGGCGCGATGAACGCCAAACGCCGGGACCAATGCCGGAAGTGCTCGGCTGCGATGATCCCACAGGCACGGAAGGGGTGATGGTCAGGACAATCCCTACTAGGATGGTAGGGATTCGCCGTGGATGTCTCGGTAAAGGGTGAGTATGCCCTCCGTGCCGTGTTCGAGCTGAGCCGTCGCGGCCAGCCCGAGCCCGTCAAGAACTATGGCTTCTGAGAAGCAGCTGATGAGGACAGATCCGGTCATCGCCGCACGGAACAGTCGCGGTCGGTTGACACTCAGCTGTGGGGCTTCTGGCCGATGAGGGTCACCGAGCAAACTTGGGGCACCGGCGTTGGGGCTCGATCTCTCGAATCGCAGCAGATTGGATGCTAGTCAACAGTTTCCGCGCCTCGCGACCTCGACCCACCTGAGACGGATCGGGGAGAATGGGCGGCTAGGAGGATCAATGGCACTGGAAGGCGTGCGCGACGAAGAGGAGACGCTCAATACTTGGGAAGACGTGAAGTACTTCGCAAGGAGCAAGGACCTGTCGGTGCGCCTGTGGCCTTGCACGCCTCGGATGTGTGTCTCCGAGGACAAGTTCATCCAGACCGAGGACCGGGAGCGGGTTTATGTGAGTGACCGGGGCTGGTCCAAGCTCTGCAGCGTTCTTGGCTGCGACTACCGGACGATCGATCGAATCCAGTCGCCGGGCCTCGCCACCAAGGTCCTCAACGACCTTTGGAACCAAGATCGCAAGAAGATGTCGTCCCGTCGAATCGTGGTCGACGGATGGACGGTCGTTGGAATCGTCGGGAGCCGGTACCAAACATACGGGCACGGTCGCTTGGTGGAAGCGATCGACCAGATGCTAGTGGGAAGGCAGGGCACTGGCAGGTCGGACATTTCGAATGGGTGGAGTCAGATTCAGCAACGGAAGAAGCCAATCGGACGATCGGTCGGGACTGAACTTCGGATCGTGCTGCCGCGTCAGAGGTATGCGCACTCAACCTATGTCGAAGGCTCCGGCGGAGAAGCAAAGGATGTGAGCTGGGTTGGAATTGAGGCGCGGAACGGACTTGGCGGAGAGTGCGCAGTCTCCTTCCGCACGACAGTGTTCCGGTTGGTTTGCGCAAACGGATTGGTACGCCCTGCGGCAGACTACAGCCGACGAGTCACCCACACGGGTGAGCAGAGCAAGCTCGACGACAGGGTCAAAGAGCTCTTGGGAGTAGCAGACGAGGATGTGGCTGCTGGTGTGAAGTGGCTCGATAGTCTAGGCAGCCAGGAATTTGACGCACGAGCCATAGCAGCTGACCGAGAGAGTGTAGCTCTGCTAAGGAGGGTCCTGCAAGACTTAGAAGGCGGACCGACCTGGATTCGACGCCTTGCCACGTCCAACGAAGAAGTTCGAGCGGAGACGGTTCGCTGGATGGCCAACGGATTGGCTGGCAGCCGGTCAGGGGAGGTTTGGCGTTCGGACCATCGACACAACCGGACGTTGTGGGACTTTGTGAACATATTCACGGAGGCCGCGCAGCAGAGTGGTTCGCTGCAGAAGCAACTGCGCATCGAAGAACGGGCCGGACATCTGGCGGATCGGCTCGTGAAGCTCGAGACTTAGTGTGCATCTCACGCGCCGTAGCGGCTCCACCAGCCATCAACGCTGGGCTTGAAGAGGCTCTCACGCTCCGTCTGAGCGTGGGTTCTGCCTGTTTCCAATGGTCTACGCCAGATCGGGAGTCGGGGGCAGGTTTCCATTCGCCCGAGTCTTAGGGATTGGGGGCCGGCGGTCTCCCGATCAAGCCATTGGAAATGCGAGAGCGGGTACGCCAGATCGAGGCCAGACGGTCGTGCCGATTCGGTTCTGCTCAGCGCCTGACTCCAGACGGAGCCGTCTGGCATGTCCTCTGGGTGTGCAATCCTGATGTGTAGGCGGGGCTCCCGACCAGAGCAGCCAGCGCCGACTTCCCACGACAGGTCCAAACGCCGTGTACGAGATCCTCTCCTTCCTAGGATTCATGGTCCTGATATTGGTCAGTGGCGTGTTCGCGACCAACATCTACTGCCGCATCGCCTACAACTGGTGCTCCGGGTGCGGTGCGATGAACGCCAAACGCCGGGTTCAGTGCCGGAAGTGCTCGGCTGTGATGACGCCACAGGCAGGGAAGGGTTGAAAGCTAGGACAGGCGTGCAATCCCTACTAGAATGGTAGGGATTCGCTGTGGATGTCTCGGTAAAGGGTGAGTATGCCCTCCGTGCCGTATTCGAGCTGAGCCGTCGCGGCCAGCCCGAGCCCGTCAAGATCGCAAAGATTGCCGAGAGCCAGCAGATCCCGCCTAAGTTCCTCGAACTGATATTGGCGCAACTCAAACAGGGCGGCTTCTTGGGATCTCGCCGCGGGGTCGAGGGGGGCTACTTCCTTGCGCGGCGACCGGATGAGATCACCGTAGGTGACATCCTTCGCCAGGTCGACGGCTCGTTCCAGCCGTCGAAGCGGCCCTTCGCCAACGAGTCGGAAGATTCCCCGTTTCCGGAAATGTGGGCGCGAGTAGAGCGGGCCCTGTCCAGCGTGATCGATCGCACGACGTTCGCGGAACTGGTCGAGCGCTGGCGGCAGAAGCGTTCCCAGGCCGTTCGCAACTGGCAGATCTAATATGGCCCGCATCTTTCCCGACAACTCCCAGTCGATCGGCGGCACGCCGCTGGTGAGCCTATCGAGGCTGGCATCGGGCACGAAGGCGACCGTGCTTGGGAAAGTCGAGGGGCGCAATCCGGCCTATTCCGTGAAGTGCCGAATCGGAGCGTCCATGATCTGGGACGCAGAGCGGAGCGGAAAGCTGCAGCCGGGCATGGAACTCGTCGAGGCCACGAGCGGCAACACGGGTATTGCATTGGCCTTCGTGGCCGCCGCCAGAGGATACAAGCTGCGGATTGCCATGCCCTCCAATTACAGCGCCGAGCGCAGGCGCGTCTTGAATCTGCTCGGGGCCAGCCTTGAACTCACGCCCGAGAATGAGGGAATGTACGGCGCGGTTCAGCACGCGCGCGAGCTGGTCCGGGCCAATCCGGGTCGCTATCTGATGCTGGAGCAGTTTCAGAATCCGGCAAACCCACGCATCCACTACGAGACAACTGGCCCGGAGATCTGGGACGACACCGACGGTCAAGTCGATGCACTGGTCGCCGGGGTCGGCACTGGTGGCACCATCAGCGGCATATCCCGCTACTTCAAGCGGAAGCGTGGTCGGGACATCGTCAGCGTTGGGGTGGAACCGGACTGCAGCCCGGTAATTCGGCAGTATTTGGCCGGAGAGCCGTTGACGCCAGGTATCACAGCGATTCAAGGAATCGGGGCGGGATTCATCCCGGATACGTTGGACCTCGAGATGGTTGACCGGATCGAGAGCGTGTCTGACGACGAGGCCGTTGAGTACGCCCGGCGGCTTGCCCGGAAAGAGGGCCTGCTGAGCGGAATCTCGTGTGGTGCGGCCGCCGCGGTCGCGTGCCGACTGGCTCGGGAACGGGAGTTCGAGGGCAAGACCATAGTGGTGATCCTCCCTGACGGGGGCGAGCGCTATCTCAGCAGCCCTCTCTTCAGCGGATTGGCCTGAGGATCGATTCAGTCGTGAGTCTGGTTCAGATCCAGGCTCATCCCACCCGAAAGCGCCCAAAGCGTCTGCCTCCTTGGTTGAGAAAGCCGACGAGGGACTACGGTGCCGTCCATGACCTGAAGGTCCAGCTTCGGAATCGCGGCTTGCATACCGTATGCGAGTCCGCTCGCTGCCCCAACATGCACGAGTGCTTCGCCCGGGGGACGGCCACGTTCATGATCCTCGGCAATACTTGCACTCGGACTTGCGGCTTCTGCTCCGTTCCACAGGGGACTCCCGGGCCACTCGCGACGGACGAACCGCGGCACGTCGCCCGGATGGCGCGCAGGATGGGCCTTCGCCATGTCGTTATCACCAGCGTCAACCGGGATGAGCTCCCGGACGGAGGTTCCGCGCACTTCGCCGCGACTGTCTTGGCGGTGCGGCGGGAGCTTCCGGAGGCCTTGGTGGAGGTCTTAGTGCCCGATTTCTTAGGCGACATGGAAGCTGTGGCGCGCGTGCTGGACGCTGGCTGCGCGATATTCAACCACAACATGGAGACCGTGTCCCGACTCTACCGCCGAGTGCGTCCTCAAGCAGAGTACAGGCGGTCCTTGGATGTCCTCGATTTCGCGCGGCGACACTCTCCGAGTGTGCTAACGAAGTCGGGAGTCATGGTAGGGCTGGGAGAGTCGATTGAGGAAGTTCGGGAGCTCTTGCAGGATCTGCGGTCCTCCGGCACGGCCGTCGCCACGATAGGCCAGTACCTCCAGCCCCATCGAAGACGGCTTCCGGTGGAGCGCTACCTGCACCCCGAAGAGTTTGATGATCTGCGCGACTATGGGCTGTCGATCGGCTTCCGGGCTGTGTTCAGCGGTCCGTTTGTGCGCAGTTCGTACATGGCCGACGATTTCGGACCAATGGCTGCGCTCAGGGGATGACCCGGTCTCTCAGAAACCTCGAGTCGGGGGCTCTCGCCGTGGGAGGTGCCATCCTCTCGGGCGTCCTGCAGGTATTGGTGTTTCCGCGCTGGTCGCTCGCTTGGCTCGCGCCGTTCTGCTTGGTCCCTTTGCTCCTTGCGGTCAAGGAACAGCGCGCACGCGACCGTTGGCTGCTTGGGTGGCTGGCAGGGTGCGTCTTCTTCGCCGGGACCTGCTACTGGATCTATCCGGTCATGAGGGACTACGCCAGCATCTCTCCACCGATCGCCGCCTTTCTGTTCGTGCTGTTCTTCTTGGTGAAGGGGGTCCAGTGCGGGGCGTTCGCTCTCCTCGGCGGGCCTCTCCTCCAACGGGCATGGGCCATTCCAGGCCTCGCCGCACTCTGGGTTGCGCTGGAGGGCAGCCACCAATACGTGTTCTTCACTTGGACACTGCTCGGCAACGCCGCTGTCGAACTCCCGCTGAGCCATATAGCAAGGCTGGCGCCGTGGACAGGTGTCTATGGCCCGTCGTTGGTCTTCGCGCTGGCAAATGCCGTTGTTGCAGTGGCCTTCGTGCGCAAGTCACCGAAGCCGCTTATTGCGCTAGTCCCAATTCTGGGACTGTTGGCAGTTCCGTCACTTCCATCAGACGGCGAAGCGGAGCACACCGCTCGGCTCGTCCAGCCAAACGTCCATCCCGACGTCGTTCGGGCAGGTTGGGTCCAAGAACATGGAACGGACCATCTCTCGAGGATGTTGCAGATCTCAAGGGCCCCGTCTGGAGAGCGCCGCCCTTTGCTGCTTGTTTGGCCGGAATACCCGGTCAGCGCTTACTACTTTGACGATGCGGCCGCACGCGCATACTTTGAGCGGGTAGCCGTGGAGTCTGGTTCGGCCTTCATCTTCAACACGATTTCGTTCGTGGATGGAGACCGGTCTCAGCCTCGCAACTCGTCCGTCACGCTAGGGCGCGACGGGGGTCTGCTGGCCGACTACTCCAAGGTGAACTTGGTGCCGTTCGGTGAGTTTGTTCCATGGCCGTTCCACTACTTCGTCACGAAGATCACGCTTCAAGCAGGAATGTTTCGCCCGGGAGAAGTGATCTCGACCGCCTCGATTGATGGGCACGGCGTTGGCACGTTCATCTGCTACGAGTCCGTATTTGGGGGGTTTGTCCGGGAGTTTACCGCCGCAGGGGCGCAGCTGCTGGTCAACATCTCCAATGACAGCTGGTACGGACGCAGCGCTGCGCGCGAGCAGCATCTGCTCATTGCCCGAATGCGGGCCATCGAGAATGACCGGTGGATCCTGCGCGCCACCAACGACGGAATCACGGCCGCGATCAGTCCAGCCGGTAGGGTGGTGAGTCAGTTGCCCTCGTACGTTCAGGACTACATCGATGTGCCCTTCGGTTTTCGGTCGACGACCACCGCGTTCGTGCGGCATGGCGAGTGGCTGTGGTGGGTGTGTCTGCTTGCTGCAGGAGTTCAGGTTTCATATCCCCGCGTGGTCGGCAATCGAGCGTCGAAACGGCAAAGAGGCAAGGGTCGGCTGAGGACGGTTCGGAGGCCCCAGTGAGCAAGAGCCGCGGCCAAGGCAGGAATCCCGCATCAGCCTGGGTGCCTTCCCTTAAGGCACGCCAACCCAGCCAAGGAGAGGGCCATCCGGGTGTGGGGAGAACAAGCGACGCGCCGGACGCTGTACCGCTATGCGGCGGTGTATCTGACGCGCATCGCCGGGCTCAGCGCGCACCGCGCGAACGATCTTGACCGAGATCGGCGCGGACTTGTCGGCGTTCCCCAGCGAGAAGCACTTCGTGAGCTGGCTGGGGCTGGCGCCACGCCACGCGGTTTCGGGAGGCAAGACTCTCGCGGGCAAGAAGCGCGGGCCCGGCATGGGAGCGACGCGCATCGCGAATGTGCTGCGCATGGCGGCGACGTCATTGAGCCGCTCCAGCAGTGCGCTCGAGGCGACATTACGACGCAAGACACGCCACGAGGGAATGAAGGTGGCAATCTTCGCGACGGCACGCAAACTCACGATCTTGGTCTACCGGATGCTCATGTGGGGCCAGGACTACGTTGACGAGGGCCAGGAAGGCTACGAGGAGCGCCAACGCAAGCGCACCTTGAGCTACATCAAGAGAACCGCCAAAGAACTCGGTTACGTCGTCCTCCCAATGACCGCCACTCCCGGGGCCATCCCCACATCGCCGGGCTAGGGTGTTTCACATCAGTGGAGCCCCCGGGCACGGCCCGGATCATTCAATTTGAAACAGCGCGGCGGCTGAGCTTGAGTACAAGTAAGGTTCCGGCAGTCACGCCCCGTTTGTCATTGGTGCTCTCCATGCTCCAACATCAGTCTGGGGCCGGGCCGGCGATCATTCACTAGCGAGGCTTCTTCGGAAGCTCTCCTCCAAGCCAGCATCCACAGCCCGTGCCACCCCGGGCCGGAACCCGTGCCTCGAGCGTTCCTCGCAACAGTCTGGGCGGAGCGCCGCAGTCCCGTGCGGACGGCTGGGTGGGGATGTTTGTGTTCCGAGGCCCCTGAATCGCCCGATTGTGTTTCAAGCCAGATGGACGGCAACGCAGCCAGCGAGGTCGGTTCGACTCAGTCAATCCACGGTACCCGCAGTTGAATCTGCTGCTCACCACGCCGAGCATCCACCGGGCACGCCACCGCAACAGTAACGCCGCGGTTCACGGCGACAGCCAAGTATGTCAGAGCGGGTTTCGCCACCGAAGCCCTGGGAACCGGCTGAAATCGGAATCGTTCGAGTAGACCTCGGCCTGGTACTCCATGGCCAGCGCCGCAATGTGCGCGTCCGTGACGAGGTTGGCACCGACACCGGCTGCACCGAGATTTCGCCGGAGGTGCGCCAAGTGCTCCGTAATAGGGTTGACCGGTGTGACATGAGAGTACTGGAACCAGTCCTTCACGTGCGCCATGGCGTCCTTTACGGAGAGGGGCGACGTAAGCGCTCTTGGATGCGTCATCAGTCGCACGAACCCCGTTAAGACGACCCACGGCACATCTGCTCTCTCCGCGCCTGTGAGCAAGCCTTCCCACCAGCGTCTGGCTGCCTCGTGGTGGGGCGCACTATCGTTGTAGGCATAGATCAAGAGGTTGCCGTCCGGCACGATCACTGCCCGCTCTCCGTGGCGAAGTCCTCGACCTCCAACTGATCGTTGAGCTGGTTTAGCCTCAGGGGATCGACGCCCGGGACCAGCCCGCTACGATTGGGGACAATCCGGTACGGAGGCAGTTCTGGTCCTTGTGATCCGGGTGCCATGCCTCTTCGCAAGACATCGTTCACAACCTGTTTGAACGGCCTGCCCTGCAGTCGACTCTGCATCTTGAGGAAGTCCGCCACATCGTCGTCCAGTGTCAGGGTCGTTCTTATTTTGACATCATGATGTGCGTTCACTGTGATGTCAAGATGTTCACGCGGGCGGCTGAGTCCTTGGAACCTTAGTTCCCGGGCGCCGGCAGGGTCCGGTCCTGGCATCAAAGCCAATGGGTTCTGAAGGGGCGTGGCAAGAGGGCGCCTTTGGATTCGGGCGGATCTATGACAGCCCGGACAAGACACTCGGAGTTCTCCCCGGAGCGGACACCTGGGGCGGCGACTCGCACGAATCCGTTAGGGCTGGGGGTCGCTTCGAAGCCTGGCTTAACCTGGAGCCGCCGTGGAACGAGCTGGAAGCGCCGGGCTCAAACAATCGAAAGACGAAGAGTGCGCTCCCCACCCGATGGCTCGCCATCCACGGGGCTCCCGGGCCGGTGAAGCCTCCGACCGCACCGCCCATTCCCGAAGCGATTTTGATGTACTGTATGCCATCCAGCTCGAATGTCACCGGTGCCCCTCGGATACCGGAGCCCGTTTGGAACGACCATAGTTCTTCCCCGCTGCCCGAATCGAATGCAATGGATCTTCTGCGCCCTCCGCCGTCCTTCATTGCTCCACATGACCAATGACGAGGTAGCCGGCGATCTGCTCCGGACTCCGTTGCAGCAGCTTCCCCCGGATGACCGCCCAGAGCTTGGCTGTCAACTTCCCCGGAATCTCCGAGGCCCTCTGCCGACGGCCCCGCGCCTTCTCCTGGGCTTAGGCCGCCCGATAGCCCTTCCTGCCCTTAGCGTTGCGCGCCAACTCGCGACTGATCGTCCCGGGACTCCGCTGCAACTCTTTGATGATCCTGCGAATCGACCAGCCGCTCCCCAGCAGCCCCTCGATCGTGCACTTATCCTTCAATGTCAAGTGGTAGCAACCACCTGCATCCAAATCTCCCGCCCTTGGCCCGGCTGAATCCGCCATGCTGCATCATGTGGCCGCAACCTGCAACAGTACTGCGTCTTGTGTGTTGTACCTTGGACTGCAACGGGCCAGTTATTCCTGTCAGAGCGGTTGCGCCAGCTTGCCAGCTTTGACGACACCGCCCTGCATTACGGCCAGGAATCTCGAGCGATTCTCGAGCAGCCGGATATTTCCGAGTACGTCGCCCTCAACAACGAGTAGATCCGCCAGCTTACCCTCTTCGAGAGTGCCGATCTCATCTCCGCGACCCATGATCTCGGCACCCGTCCTGGTGGCGCACTTGAGCGCCTCGAGCGGGGTGAAACCAACGTAGCTCACGAAGAACGAAATCTCCTTGGCGTAAGTGCCGTGGGGCGTCCATGCGAATCCGAAATCGCCGCCTAGGCCCACACGTCCGCCCGCCTTGAGGATTCGTCTGGCGCTATCGGCGCCAGCTTCGAGAGTCTCTTGGTGGCCATCGATGACTCCTTGTGGCATTTCGAACTTCTTGCCGTTGTTGACCGAAGACTGCTCGAACCACAGAGCCGGGACGACCGGCGTGTCACTCGAGACGATCATCTCGATCGCCTCGTCGTCGACAAACGTCCCGTGCTCAAGGGTGTCGTAGCCGGCCCGCAGCGCGTTCTTCACGCCTTGGAGCGCGCGGCAGTGCCCGGTGACCTTGAGACCATGGTTGTGCGCCATGCCAACGACAGCGTGCATCTCTTCGAATGTCATCGAGAGCGTGTGGTGGTCGTTGACGTTGGGCGCGGCGGCATCTCCGGTCGGGTAGGTCTTTACCCACTCGACGCCGTCCTTGACGAGCTTGCGAACCGCCGCACGCGCCTCCTCGGCTCCGTTGACGATCAGCACCAGGCCTTCCATGCCGATCTTGCGGTATTCCGGATTCCAGTCCATGATTCCGCCCGCACCGCAAATCTCCCGCCCCGAAGCGGCAAGGCGCGGACCAGGAACCATGTCTTCTTCGATTGCCTGCTTGAGCCAAACGTCGATGTTGAACAGGCTTCCGCCGCTCCGCGCCGCCGTATAGCCGGCCTCGAGCGCCGTCTGGACGTTCTTCACCGCCCGGATCGTCACATACTCGACTGGATATCGGATGTCGAGGTCCTGTAGCTCGCGCACGTTAAAGTACGTCGGGTGGAAGTGGGCCTCGACGAGCCCGGGCATGATCGTTCCGCCGCCGGCGTCGATGATTCGGGTATTGGGCGGCGTGTCAGGCGCACCCACTTCCGGACCGGCGTAGGCGATCTTGCCATCTTCAATGACGACGGCGCCGTCGCGTATCGCCGCCGCGCCGGTTCCGTCGACGAGCTGGCCGTTTCGGACGAGCGTCCAGCCGTGAGCTAGCTTCATCGCGAAGAGCATCATAACAGCGGCCGCTCATCTTGGCAGAGAGATGTTGCCAACTGCAAGAACACGACTGTCGGACGCCTGACCACGCTCGCCGAGACCGGGCACATCGGCTCTCCCGCGCACGACGGTTGGACGGGCCGGCTCGGTGCGAATCGTTTGCCCTCTAGACCGCGCCGTTGGCTATCCTCGTAGGCAGAATGAGGCCTACGTTCGCCGCTGCTGCCCCCGTGCTCGCGATGTGGTCGATCGGCTGCTCGACTCCGCCGGAGACGGCGGCGTCAGCCGATCCACTCAACATCCTGCTGATTACTTCCGACGATCTGGGACTGCAGC
Organism: Bryobacterales bacterium; assembly: GCA_022825595.1. Lineage (GTDB taxonomy): Bacteria > Acidobacteriota > Terriglobia > Bryobacterales > UBA6623 > VXMF01. The sequence continues at coordinate 10,772 of JAJDWM010000679.1, forward strand.
TAGGATGCTATGGCGAAACTCGCATCGAGACGCCGCACCTCGACGGCTTGGCGTCCGAGGGCGTTCGCTTTGAGACGGCGTACGTCGCCCAGGCGTCTTGCAGCCCATCGCGCAGCGCCATGTTCACCGGCCTCTATGTCCATGCGACGGGCCAGTACGGGTTGGCGAATCGCGGCTTCCAGATGCATCGGGAGATGTTCGACCGAACGCTGCCGAACTTGCTCAAGCGCCAGGGATACCGCACCGGAATCATCGGCAAGCTGCACGTCAACCCCGAGCAGACGTTTGAATTCGACGTTCGCGAGACGAACTACAACGAAGCTCGCAGAGTGGGGTTGGTCGCCGAGCGGGCAAGCCGGTTCATTGCCGATCCGACAGGCGGCCCCTTCTTCCTGATGGTCAACTACACTGATCCGCATGTCGGGCGTCGCCAGGACGGCAGCCGCTATTTCCCGCCGCAAGTCGACGGCTTCCCGGAGAATCCGGTCGAGCCGAGCGACAAGACGCTACTCAGCTTCCAGCGCATCGACACGCCCGAACAGCGGCAGCGAACGGCCGACTACTTGAGCGCGGTCAAACGTCTAGACGACGGCGTCGGGCTGCTGCTGGCGGCTCTTGGAAGAGCCGGGCGCGGCGACGACACGCTGGTGCTGTTCGTCTCCGATCATGGCCCTCCTTTTGCGCGGGGGAAGACGACGGCCTACGAGGCAGGCCTGCGCATCCCGTATATCGTCCGCTGGCCCGGCCTCGACTTTAGCGGCGACAGCCCCGCCATGGTCTCCACGGTCGACCTGGTTCCGACCATCCTCGAAGCCGCGCAAGCGCCGATCCCCGATGATCTCCACGGCCGGTCGCTGCGACCGTTGCTCAGCGGCGAACCGAGCGTAGATTGGCGCCGGTATTTGGTCGGCGAGTTCCACTACCATGGCGCGCAGCCCTTCTACCCCCGCCGGGCGATCCGAGACGAGCGGTATCAACTGATTCACAATCTGCGAGCGGCGGAGGCCAAGCCCTCCACCGGCATCGACGGCGACCCGGCATACTCGCTCTCTCAGCAGGGTCGGTTTGCTGGGACTGACGTACGGCGCGCGTTCGATACTTTCGCGGCTCCTCCCGAGTACGAGCTATATGATCTCGCGGCGGATCCGGAGCAGTTCCACAATCTGGCTGGGGAGCCCGGTCTGGCCGAAGAGCAGCGGCGGTTGACGGGGGCGCTGCGGGCTTGGCAGGCCGAGACCGAAGATCCATTCCGCGATCCCGAGTTCGTTCAACATATCCTCGAGACCGCGGGTCCGGCGGCCGACGCCCGCATGCGCTGAAGCACAGCCTGGACCGTCTCTGGGAAACTCCCGCTCAGGGCATTTGGCGCCCAAACGTACCGGGCGTTTGTCACGAGGGCTTCGATCCCGAGACGGTGGAACTGCGACCGAGCCTCATCGCGGATCGCACCAGACAACGGCCGGTATACTCTTGGCATGCGGTGCGCTGCGGCCGCTCTTCTTGTCCTTGCAAGTTGCGCCTCCGGTCCTAGCGAGCGGGAATTGGCCCCACCCGATCCGCTGGCGGATGCCGGCGTTTTCTCTCGGACGAACTTGGTCGCCTGGTGCATCGTGCCGTTCGACGCGGCGAAACGCGGCCCTGCCGAGCGCGCAGCGATGCTGGGACGCCTGGGGCTGCGAGCGGTCGCCTACGACTATCGAGACGAGCATATCCCGAGCTTCGACGACGAGATCGCAGCATTGCGCGAGAACGACATCGAGCTGTCGGCCTGGTGGTGCGGCGGTGTCGACCCGCGCGATCCGTTGGGCGGGTCCGTCGGTCTCGCTCTTGACACTCTGCGCCGCAATCAAGCTTCGAGCGATTTGTGGGTCTCCATGCGCGAACAGGCATTCGACGGGCTGTCCCAACCCGAAAAGCTGACCCTGGCGGCGCAAGGCGTCGATGCGATAGCGTCGGAAGCGGGCAAGCTCGATGGCCGCGTCGGCCTCTACAATCACGGCGGTTGGTACGGAGAGCCGGAAAACCAGATGGCCGTCTTGGACAAAGCTGAGGCGCACAACGTAGGGCTGGTCTACAATTTTCATCACGGTCACGAGCAGCTTGATCGCTTGGGCGTGCTGTTTCCGCTGATGGTGCCGCATCTGCTGTGCGTGAACTTGAACGGCATGACTTCTGGTGGCGCAAAGATCGCGCCGCTAGGCTCCGGCACCCGTGACCGCGAGATGATCGAGCTAATCCTGGCCTCCGGTTACGAAGGACCAATCGGCATCTTGGACCACCGCAACGACCTAGACGCAGAGGACTCGTTACGCGAGAACTTGGAGGGGCTTGCTGGCCTAGTATCGGGAATCCCTTGGGACTGAGGGCGCCGAATAGGACCTAGCCTTGAAGAGGCTTCACTGAGGTGAAAAGGCACTCGCCTAGCATGCGATGGATGGCGAGACCACCGTTCCGCACAGCACTTCCCGACTACCGCAAGTGTGTTCGCGGACGCGTAGCACGCTGCGAAGACTGTCTTTGGAGCCCATAGCTGGCGGCGACCGGCTGTGCCTGCCGGCCAGACGGTTCCACCTGCCGATTGACAGGTAAGCGACTGGCGTATGCTGGCCCTCACCTGTGAGGTGAACAACCACCGTCTGCAAGGTGGTGGCTTGAGCGAGTGTCAAGTGGAAACAGACTGCAGCCGCGGACCGGATCTCCCTCCTGTTCCTCGACGAATCGCGCCACCATCTCGTCCGTCTGGCTCCCCGAAGTCACTGTCTGGCCCTCCTGGCCCAGAACTGCCTCCCCCAGAACGGCTTCCTCATGTGCGGGAACTCCTGAAGGAGGATGCGCGAACTGAGCCCCTTCAGCCACTGCGCGACCGTGGTGATGTCCTGGGACGGCCGACAGCTCACGAAGACGCGGACGTACACCGAGGAGAACGAAGGGGCTCGGCATGGCAACGACGACATGGTGAGCCTCCCGAGTAGATTCGACAGTGTGCAGCGCGCTCATCATCTCCTCGGGCGGCTGTCAACCAACGGGGCGTTTTGGGGCTATCCGCGGGCAGGAGCGGGGAGATGGGCGGATAGCTCTCCTTTCCCGCTCTCGGTACTGTTCCGGTCGATCGTCGGCGTCAAGTGTCCGCTGCGCCGTTCCTTCGTCGCGCGTTTAAGCGCTCTGGGCCGATGCGAAGCGGACAACGCGTAGTGAGGAGAGTGGATCTGGGAGGCCGTGGCAGCCGCGAGCGCGCTGGGCGCGAGTCGCGGTCGATCCAGCCAGGCCTCGCACGCCACCCCTAGCGGTCAAGGACTAGGCCTTCCGCCCAGCCACGCAAGAGCCGGAAGAGCGAAAGCTCCCAATCCGGCTCGGTGCCGTGGTACACTTCGCGCGGCAAGGCTGATCGGCCCCCGAAGGCGATTATCGGCAGCAGAACTGCCATGGGAGGATCTCTCCGAGCATGGCCTCCTCCATATTGATCCGTCGTGTTCCGAGGCTGGCCGTATCGCAGGGCTTCTTGTTGGTCTTGTGTCTGGCGGGCGCCGCGGAAACCGATCCCGGCGTCCCCGATCATGCAGCGCTGAAGGCCGATGCCGAAGCGGTCTTCCGTGATCGCATCACGCCGTTCATCAAGGACTATTGCCTGCCCTGCCACCAGAACAAGCGACCGACGCAGGCGGGGGTCAATTTCTCCCCGGCGCTCAAGGCTCCTGGTCACGCCGCCTTCAACGATCAGTGGAAGAGAGCGGTCGCCAGGGTGAATGCGCATGACATGCCGCCGGAAGGCGCGCCCCAGCCGACCGAGGTGGAGCGACGGTTGTTTGGCGAGTGGCTTCCCAAGCTCAAGTACCTCAGCGAGAAGAATCCCGGACGTTTCGTCATCCGGCGGTTGACGAAGACCGAGTACGGCAACACCCTGCGGGACCTGTTCGGCGTCGAGCCGTCGATTGCCGATGGGCTGCCGGACGAAGTTAGCGGCGAGGGGTATCTCAATTCGCTGTCGCCCCTCCAGATCGAGCAGTATCTGACGATCGCAGATCGGGTGTTGGATCAGGTTTTCGCGCCGGAAGACGCCCCGCCGACCGCAGTCCAGAGGCGGTTGTTCGGCGACGCCGGCGGGCCGGCTACGGGCGCCCGAGAAACGCCGCGAGACGTCGCACGGTCTCTTGCGCGGAAAGCCTATCGCCGCCCGCCGACTGAGGCGGAGCTAGATGTGCTGGTGGCGGCGTTCGACTTGGGAAGGGAAAACGACCTCAGTTACCAGCAGTCGTTGCAGTTGATGCTCAAGGCGATCCTCGTTTCTCCTCAGTTTCTTTTCATCACCCCGGCTGGAGAAGTCGATTCGGAGACGGGGATCGTGCCGCTGGACGACCATCAACTCGCTGCACGTTTGTCTTATCTGCTATGGGCCACGATGCCCGACGAGGAACTGACGGCGCTGGCTGACAGCGGAACACTGCATGAGTCGCAGGTTCTCGAGGCGCAAGTAAGACGGTTGCTGCAGGATACTCGCTCGCGCGCACTGTTTGACGGGTTCGGTGCCCAGTGGCTCGGCGTCGGCGGCTTGGAGAGTCAGGTCTTCGATCCTGACATGTTTCCGCAGATGACCGCGGAGATGCGCAAGGCAATGTACGATGAAGCCCGCCTGTTCTTCGAGAGCATCATGCGTGAGAACAAGAGCGTCATCCGTTTCGTCGACGGCGATTACACGTATCTCAACGGGACCTTGGCCTCGATCTATGGCTTGGAAGAAACGGTCAGTGGACCCGAAATGCGGAGCGTCCATCTGAGCGACGGCAATCGCGGAGGGGTTCTGGGGATGCCGGGCGTTCTGGCTGCAACGTCCTTCCCTAATCGCAGCAGCCCGGTCAAGCGCGGTGTGTGGGTGCTGGAACAAGTCCTTGGAGAAAATGTGCCGACCGCCCCTCCCAACGTTCCGGCCCTGGAAGAACAGGACCACGGCATCGCGACGAACCTGACCCTGCGTGAGCGCACAGTGCTGCACCGCACGAACCCGGTCTGCGCCAACTGTCATCAAATGCTCGACCCGATAGGGTTTGGTTTGGAGAACTTCGATGCTATCGGGCGTTGGCGCGATGAGGACGACACCGGTGCCGCGATTGATGCGGCGGGCGAGCTTCCGGGGGGAGTAGGTTTCTCGGGCCCTGAAGATCTGAAGATGATCATCGCCGGACGAGCTGACGATCTTGCCCGCAATCTGGTGGAGAAGCTACTAGCCTATGCCTTGGGCCGACGGTTGGAAGGCTACGACGAGATCGTCGTGGACAATCTGATGCAGGATATCGCCGGCGACGGATACCGCATGCAGACGCTGATCAACGCGGTCGTCACCAGTTATCCCTTCACGCATCGTCGAATCGAAGAGGAGAGGAGTTCCGATGAGAAGAAGCGCGCTGATTGACCGTCGAGCCTGCCTGAGGGGCTTGGGCGTCTCACTCGCCCTACCGCTCATGGAGTCCATGGGATGGGCCGACACTGCGAAGGGTAAGGCTTACAGACCACCGGTCCGTCTCGGTTTCATGTACATGCCTCATGGCGTGATCATGGATCAATTCTGGCCCGAGGATGCCGATGGCTTTCTTTCGTCACCGCCGCCGGCGCTCGCATCGTTGCGTCCAGTACTCGATCAATGTCTGGTGATGAAGGGGATTTCCGGCGTGCCCATCGCTCCCTTCAATGGGGCACCGCACGCGTTGGAGCTGTCCACGTGGCTCACGGCGACATTGCCGGCCGCCGACAAGCGGGCGGAGATCTACATTGCGATCTCCGCGGATCAGATTGCCGCCAACCACGTGGGAGCGTTCACCCCGCTGCCGTCGTTGGAACTGGCCACGATGCCCCAGAACTGGAAGGAAAACCAAGAGGGCCTGAACGAAGGGTACTATTCGCACTGCAGCTATCGCTCACCGACTCAGGTGGTCCCTGCCGAGATCAATCCGCGAAACGTGTTCAATCGCCTGTTCCGGAAGCAGGAACAGAATGGCGACTGGAACCAGTCGGCGCGAGTGAACGGGCTGGATCGAAGCCTGTTGGATATAGTGCTGGGCGGCGCGAGGGACTTGCGGCGGACGTTGCCCAGTTCTGACCAGCGGAAACTGGATGAATACCTGGACAGCGTTCGCTCCGTGGAACGACGGATCGCTGCCATCGAGTATCGCCAGAAGGAGGCGGCGCTCGAAAAGGCCGGCGTCCGCGCGAGCAAGCGTCACGACACCGATTCGCCGCCGATCGAGATCAAGATCCCGGAAGGAGACAAGCGGAGCGAGTACATGCAGGTAATGTGCGACCTGAACGTACTGGCATTCCAGACCGACACGACTCGGGTCTCCACCTACATTGGCTCGAGACCGAACGGCGCCTCTTACCCGGAGCTCGGGTTCAGCGATCAGCATCACTCGCAAACCCATCACATGAACGATCCGGAGAAGGTCGGCAAGGTCGCCAAGATCACGGAATTCAACGTCGCGCAGTTCGCCTACATGGTGAAGAAGATGCACAGCCTCCGTGAGGCCGACGGCACGTTGCTCGACAACTGCATCATGATGTGGGGGTCCGGCCTTGAGGACGGGAATGAGCATACGCGGGAGAATCTTCCCTTTGTTCTCGCTGGTAGGGGAGGCGGTTCCATCAACACGGGACGCTTCCTGCCGGATACCCAGGGAAACCAGGGAGATCTGCTGACCACCTTACTCGCGTGCGCCGGCGTTCCGGTCGACCGCCCGGTTGGGATCGCGACCAAGCAGATCGAGGAGATCAAAGCCTAGACGCTCCACGGAGGTTGGAAGTCGCTGAGGCGACTTGAAACTGGGCCAGCGAGGGGCGACAGGGGGGCCTGCTTGACACTTAGCCGAAGGCAGTTCTTTCGTAACACACTTGCTTGTGGGGCAAGCGCGGCAGTCAAGGCCACAGCCACAACACAGTCGGAACCTGCGGGCTTCTTCACGCTCGGCCAGCGCGACGGCCACTGGTGGTTGATCACGCCCGACGGCGAGCCCTTCTTCACCATCGGGCTGAACCACATCGATCCGGCGACCCTGCGCTACCCGGAGAACATCCGGATCTGGAGGGAGAAGTACGGCGGCAGCACACTGCGGTGGATCGAAGAGTCCGTCGCGCCAAATCTGAAGCGCTGGGGCTTCAATTCCGTCGGTTGGGTGCAGGAGGTTTCAGTTCGGAACTGGGCGCACTCGCGCTCGTTCACCCTCGATGAGTACAGGGCTCTGGACATGCCGTACTGTCACCTGTTGCCCTTCATCGAATCCCATCAGTGGGAGCAGCATACGCGGCACTTCGACTTCGGAAGCTCTGGCTGGGAGGAATGGTGCGACTACGTTGCTCGGGCGCACTGCGCGGAGCTGAGCGAGGAGCGCAATCTGATCGGCTACTTCTACAGTGACTGCCCGACCTGGATCCACGAACGGCCCGGGAACGAGTGGCGCGGCCCGATCTTCGACCCGGAGCGACTGAAGACCGAAGCGGGGAGGAACGAGCTGACCGCGCTGGCGCGTCAGTATTACGAAACGACTCATGACGCTATCCGCCGGTACGACAAGCATCATCTGATTCTTGGAGACCGCTACGAGGCCAACCAGCCGATTGCTGACGAGGTCGTCGACGCGGCTCTGCGGTATGTCGATGTGTTGTCATTCCAGGATTTCCGCCATCCGCGTACTCATCTGCCTGAGTGGCACAAGAAGACCGGCAAGCCCGTACTGCTGGCCGACGCAGCGAAGATGAAGTGGAACACCGAGCCCGGGGAGTTCACGCGAAACGAAGGCGGGTGGTACGCGGAGATTCTTGCCGGGTTGTACGAGATCCCAGGTTGCATCGGTTTCCATCTTTGTGGCGCCTACCAGCGCAACCGGGCCCGCCGCTATGGTCTGCTGGACGAGCAGGAAGACCCTGACGCTGAGAACGTGGCTCTCATCCGAGCCGCGAACCAGAAGCTAGCCCGACACATGTCTGCGCGCTTCTGAGAAGCGCAAGTGTGTTCGGTTGTGTCTTGTCCAGTCCCCATCTGGCAGATCCACCACTCTTCGGAGAGTGTTGCAGCCTCAAGTGATGTGGCCACGAGTTAGTGGACCGTTGGGTGTGCGGCGGACCCGCGCCTGCCGCGCTCCCAGATCGGCCCGGAACTGCTGGCGACGCAGTAGTCGTACCGGTCAGCGTTGATCGCTCCTCCCGAATCAGATCCAGGGTCTCGTCAGTCGGCGCCATCGCGAC
>JAJDWM010000293.1 GCA_022825595.1 Bryobacterales bacterium
TCCATAGGCCGAAGGAGGAGGGTGGCCTCTTCCGTGGCGGCCGGCAGCCAAAGGGAGCCTTGGACGTGATCGTCGGCGGGGCACACATTGTCAGCGCATGTCGCCGGTTCCGCGTGCCGCTCAGCGGTGTCAACTCTCCCGAGATTGGGACAGAGGCCGGCGAAGGTGCCCGTTACTGGCCGTGGCCGAGGTTTGAGAACCGGGCCGTCACCCGGGCCGCGGTCAGACTCGGCGCCGTCGGTCGGGTCCCGGCGCGTGTCTACCTTGGGGCGCCACATCCACCAACCAGTGGATCTCACGCGAGAAGTATGCGCGGCCTTCGGTCTCACATTTCTGGGACGGTGAGGCTGGGTCCTCAAGCCATGTCCACCTCGCCGTCCACGGTCCGGTCTGCGCGCCGCAGGGTCCCTGCGTCACACTGTGGGAACCTTGACGCGAGCCGTTCCATCGACCATCGTATTCAGCGTGCGTAGATTCCTGCTGACCCTCCTCCTGTGCTGTGCCTCCTGCAGTCTGACGGATGGCGACCCCGCGCAGACCGGTCGTCCTCCGAACATCGTCGTGATCCTCGCCGACGATCTGGGATTCGCGGACGTCGGATTCCAAGGCCTGACGGACTTCGCGACGCCGAGCATCGACCGTCTGGCCGAATCCGGAGTCCGGTCAACTAGCTCAGCAGTCCCCGCGAAGCCGACCACAACATTCCAAGCTGGCCCGGCGACTATCAGTCCCGCTGGCAATTCTACTGGCGCTGCATCACCGCGACGGACGAGCAATTGGGGCGGATCCTCGACAAGCTGGACGAAATGGGAGTGGCGGAAGACACCGTCGTAGTCTTCGCCGGCGACAACGGCTTCTTTCTCGGCGAGTTGGGCCTGTTTGACAAGCGCTTCGCCTACGAGCCGTCGATTCGGATTCCGCTGGTCGCGCGCTATCCGAGGGGGGTCGAGGCCGACCAAGTGATTGACAAGCTCGTCCTCAACATCGACCTTTGCCCGACTGTGCTGGACTACGCCGGCGTCGGGAGCCTGGACGGCATGCACGGGGAGAGCTGGCGGCCGTTGGTCGAAGGACGCCCCGTGCCCAACTGGCGACGCTGGTCTCTCTACGAGTACTTCCGCGAGCACGGCTATGTGCACTGGCCGACGAGTCAGGCGCTGCGAACAGAGCAGTGGAAGTACATTCGCTACCCGGAAGGAGGCAATGAGGACGAGCTCTACGACCTAGAGAGCGACCCGGGCGAGCTGAACAACCTCTCGAAGGAGAATTGATGGAGAGGACTGCAGACCCGCCTCGGCTGGGAGATCGATCGTCTTGTGGGGCTGACGAGTTAAAGTCCCGACCATGAAGGTGCTTCTAGCAATTGGCGGCCTCGCGTTGTTGGCTCTCGCGGTTTGGCGTTTCGAGCCTCACAACTTCGGCACTGCTGAGACGTTGGCGATGTTACCTGACTACGACTCATCTTCGGTCGTGCCGAACCGCGAATGGACGAACCAAGAGCCCATCGAGATCCGTGGGTATGAGGACCACGCCATGGAGGTCGGCATTTCCCCGGACGGCCGGTTCCTGCTGTTCAATGACCGCAACAAGCCCAACAAAGACATGCATTGGTCGGTTCGCATCAGTGAACGCACCTACGAGTACAAGGGCAAGGTCAAGAATACGATCACCTCGAAGGTCGACGGCACGCCGAGCTTCGATGGCGACGGGACGCTGTACTTCATCACCATGGGCGAGTTTCCGCTCGACATCCGGAGCCTGCATCGGGCACGATTCGAGAACGGTGAGGCGAAGGACATCACCGAATTGGAGGGGGACATCTACAGGGAGAGCCCGAATCTCCCGGTGAACATGTGGATCAGCCTCGATCCTGACATCACCGACGACGGCACGCTGTTGTTCTATTCCGAGGGGCAGTTCAGTCCGATGCGGCCCTTTCCGTACCCGTTCAAGGTGCGAGGAGCCGAATTGAGGGATGGGCGTTGGGTGAGGATGGATGAGAGGATTCTCGCCAACGTCAACACCGCAAGTCTCGAGTACGCGCCGGCCATTTCCGCCGGCGGCTTGGAGCTCTTCTTCACGCGGATCAGCAAGGTTGATGGCCGCCCGAAGTTTGTCGGCATCTACGTGGCCAAGCGCAGATCAAGGAGCGAGCCATTCGGTAGTCCCGAGAGAATCATGGCCATCACCGGAGACGTGGAGGCGCCCGTGCTCTCCGGGAATGAACAACACCTGTACTACCACCGGATGGTCGATGGCGTGTTCAAGGTCTTTCGCGTCACGCGCAAGGGGGCGTGACGCGGGCGTGGTGTCAGTCCGGGCGCGAGAACCGTTGACGTCACTCCGGGATTAGTCAGACCCCACCACCGCAGCCGTTTCGACCTTCAGGCTCGTCTTGATGGCGACGAGGCTAACGGGCTGGTGCGACCGAGTGCAGTTCTCCAGTTCCCGTTGCAGGTCCCTCTCGGTCCACTTGACAGCGAGGCAGGCCCCTGCGTGCCGCTTTTCAGCACCGGTTCTCGCGTTCAAGCGAGCTGCCCAAGTACCCCAGCGGTATGCATCGGCAGTGATGGGGTGACAGCCTTGGGCCGATTCGGGATCGTGAGTGGGAAGACTATCCCCGAGGTCAGGGCGGCTACCGTGCATCCAGCCGCTCGGGCAGGACGTTCAGGCCTTCCAGAGAGGCCTCAATGGTTGTCCGGTCAGGATGGGAAGCCAGAGGAGTGAACAGTATCGTGTCCGGGTCCTGAGTTTCTATTCGCCCCGGTCAGTCAGGGACTTCCCCGGGGAAATGGGGCTCAACACTAGGGAGTTCGCCCCGTCGGACGGGTCTAGCCCGAAAGGTCTCGGAATCGCTGCTCCAGTAACCGGATTCTCTTCTCCGCCGCGCCCAGTTTGTCCCTTGCCGTGCTGGCTTCGTCCCTTGCTGCGCTCACTTCGTCCCTCGCGACGGCCAGCTGCTCCTCCGCAAGCTTCCGCTGACGCTCGGACGCCTCCAGTGGACGGTGAAACTCCTCACCGGTCAGCGGGTCGCGAATCACCAGCACCGTCGCCCCGTCCCGCATCCCTGTGCGCAGGTCCAATCCCAGCACGCTGCTTCGCAGGTAGTCGACCTCGCCCGCGCCTGGGACCGACTCCACCTTGTCATAGCGGCCCCACTTGGCACGGTAGCCCTCCAGCGGCGCCCCCATCAGCGACCCTTCCGGGTCCAGCCGCCAGTATTCGCGCACGCCGATCGCGGCGTACTCCCTTGCCTTGTGCAGCGCGTCGTTCTCCACCGTCGACGGCGACGCCACCTCCAGCACAAAATCCGGTGCCTTACCTTCCGCCCACGCCCCACGCCGAACACCACCTGCACGTCCGGCTGCAGCCAGGCGTGGTCGTCGCCACGCTCGTAGTACACCGCCAGCTCCATTGCCACGAGCACGTCGTCACGATCCCGGAAATGGTAGTCCAAGGCTTCCGTGGCCAGCCTGACAGCGACCCCGTGCCAGACGCTCTGCGCAACCCAATGCCTTTCCGGGTACTCGACCGCGTCGGGCTCGCTCGCCACCGCCTCGGTCACCACTGCAGCCACGCCCGAGTATGCCGCCGAGGAAGACGCCATCACCGAGATACCGGAGCCAGCTTCACGCTGGCGCCCTTGCGTCCCAGCATACAGCCGCAGCGGCGGGAGGTTCCCCATCGCAAGGGAAACGCCATCGCGGCCGGGACTACGACAATTGGGCACGATCACTGGCGGTCAACGGCTAGTTCGGCGACGAAGTCCGCGTGACGGCGAGGTCGCTCGATGCGTCGACCGCTACCACCGCCCGCGGCTCTAGCGATCAAGTCTGGCTGGCTCGCGAAAGCGGCCCGCAGTACCGGGCAACGGGAGCGCTGAAGAATTCCCTGGCGACGGCCCGGGAGCGACTCTCGGCGATCCGATGCAGATCGAGATCTAGGTCTATCAGGGGACGCGACAAAGGCGCCGGTCACTCCGGGCGCTTCAGGATCGGAGAAGCACAAGTACGACGGCCTCGTGGACGTTGATGTCAGCGGGCATATCCACAAGCAACCGAGCTACGACACGATCAGGATGACTGCGTATTCCGACGAGAGGATGTCGTCGGCCTCCGAGAAGGCAGGGCTGTCCAGGCCGCGAGCGCTAAGGCGGTCATCGGTCGCTATTTGGGAGACTTGGTGCGAGAGTGCCGAAGCTCAGGCCTCAGCGCTTCCGAGCCAGCCGTGCCCAGTATCCGCCAGACTGGAAGTTGCGGGGCCGGAAGGTCATCTTTCGGCGGTTGTGTCAGGCTTGGTGTTGAACTTCACAGAAAATGATCGCGGACGCGTCGGATTCTCTGATCGCGGATGACGGACAGCATGCACCGATCTCGTCGGATTACGTGAGCATCGGTGGGGTAGCGGTAGCGATGCTACCAAAGAGGCGCTACCAAACTACCGGGCGGGTGGAGGGGTAGTGAGTGCTGGCTGCCCGGATTCGGCTCGGCACGTGCTTCCCAGCGGCCCTTCAACCCTCCCCTTCGGCAGCAGCCTGCCCAGAGACGGGATGATGCTGAGCATCTCGC
>JAJDWM010000246.1 GCA_022825595.1 Bryobacterales bacterium
CTCCAATTTGCCCTGGGCCCGATACGCCTTGCCCAGCAGGGCGTGGGCCTGCGTTAACCCGTCCTCGAGTTCCAAGGCCTTGGTAAGAGCAGCAACCGCGCCCTCGCTGTCGTCGGTTTGAAGCAACGCGTCACCGAGCATCATGTGCGCTTCGGCATTGCGAGCGTCCAATGCGATCGACTGCCGGAATGCCACCGCGGCGGCGGGAAACGCCATCTGCTTGTACTGGGCCGTTCCTAGGAGAAATCGCAACTCGGAGTCGTCGGGCTTGCGACCGATCGCTTCCTCGAAGGCGGAGGCGGATGCGATGTAGCGTTCCTGCGCAAAGAGCGCCTCCCCCAGGATTTGGTGGGCCCGCGCCGAGTCGGGATCGACGCGGACCATGGCCTGCAGGGCACCCAGCCCCAGCTTGGCGAGGCTTGACCCGACGAGGTAGATCAGCTCGGGGGCCGTCGGGTCGTGAGCGCGGAAGAGCCTTACCACGTCGTTGTACCGAGCCGTCCGATAGAGCGCCCGCGCCAGTTCCAGGTCTCCGCCTTGCGGAAGCGCGGGCAGCGTGGGCATGGCGAGTAAAGTCTCAATCCCCAATTCGTACCGCTTCCTGCGCAGGAGATTCACGGCATGCGCCGCCGCTTGTCGGGCATCCGTTCCGGACCCCTCGCCGGTCTCCGCCAGCGCTCTCTGGCGGGCTTCAATGGCCGCAGCTGCCCAGCGAGAAGCCTCTTGGCGGTCCCGGGGCGCGAAGTGGCTTCCGAGCACAATGGCCGCCCCGAACTGGCCGTCAATCGCATCCCTGAGGAGTGCCGCCATGCTCGGGGCGACGGCGCTTGCTTGCAATGACAGTCCGAGTGGCGGCATGGGATCGAAGAATTCGGGTCGGATCGCTACGGCTGCATCGAGCATGCGAGCGGCACCGAGCGGGTCACCTTCGAGTGCAACCACCCGGGCGAGCTGAAAGTGCGCTTCATAGCTCCATGGGTCGAGACGAATCTCGTCATCGAGGGCCTCTTTGGCAGCGGTTGTATTGCCTTGGTCAATCTCGAGCCTTGCGTATTCCACACGCGCGCCTCGCACTTCGATCCCGCTCGCTATGGCATCTTTGTAGGCGTTGACGGCGAGCGTCCTCTGGGCGGCCACCATCGGCTCGTGGCCTCCTTCCAGCGCATCCTCGTGTGGAGTGAATCGCTCGGCCGCAAGCAACTGGCCGAAATCCAGGTGGGGATACGTCCGCAGCCGGGCCATCACTTTCTGCCCTAGGTCGAGATAAGTCTTGCCGAGCCTGTAATGGGCGTCGGGATCGGACGGATCCGATTCGACCACCGATTCGTACAGCGCAATCGCTCGGCTGTGCCGGCCCAAGCCAATGAGCGTGCCCGCAAGCAGGTTCGCCACCTCCCGTCGCGCTTGGCCTTGCTCGAAGGCCCTTTCGACCAATGGCAGCGCTTCCTTGTAATCGCCCCGGTCAAACAACAACTGCCCGAGGAGCCAATTGGGCAGGAACAGGCTCCGCTTCAACTCCAGTGCTCGAGAAAACGCCCGCTCAGCGCACGCAAGCTTCCGCTGGTAGTAGCAGGCCAGACCGTAGTTGCTGTACATCTCCGCCACTTCGGGCACCAGGGTCAGCACACGACCGTAGACTTGCTCGGCCTTCGCATAGTCCTTGTTCTGCAGGGCTCGGCCCGCCTCTGCCGCGAGCTCGCGTGGTGACTGGGCGGCGAGTCTGTGAGACGCAAGCCAGAAAAGGTAGCCAATCAGCAGCGCTCGACAGCAAGAACGAATCCGGGGCCTCATCCAACCCTCGTCACCTACCTAGCCGTGGTCTCCTGGATCTGGCGGAGCTGATCCAGCGCAAGACGACGAACGATGGGCTCGTCTGACTCAGCTGCCCGCCGGAGCGGCTCGATCGCGTTGTCGAGCTGCCCCGCCATCAGATATGCCCCGCCTAGCCGGTACCACTGGCTGGGCGTGGGTTGCGGGTTGACGGCGACAGCGGCTTCAAATTGGCGAACCGCCTCTGCCAGGTCGCCCTCCTTCACCGCCACGTGCCCGAGCGACTCACGCGCGGCGGCCTGGAGAGCCGCCCTAAGCGATTCCCCTTCCTCGAGGGGGATCTCGGCCGGCATATTCAGCGTTTCCAGCTCGGCAAGAGCGAGAGAGGCATATCTTCGGGCCTTGGCCAAAAGGTCCCCGCGGTCGGCCCTGCCGTCGACCCCGTTCGGGATCACAGACGCGAGCGTCACAAGCGCATGCACATTCCGGGGAACTAGCTCCAGCGCCGTGGCCCCCGCTTTGAGTACTCCGTCGTAGTCCCCAAGGTCGCGCAAGGCGGCCATCTTGTGCTGGAACGCCAAGCCCAGAAACTCGGAATCAGGGTGCGCAGCCTCGAACCGAACCGCTTGCGCGACGGTCTCTCGCGGTTCGGAACTGGCGTAGAGCTCAAGATAGAGATCAAACTCCTCCTGCGTCTTCGCCTGCGGCTTCCGGCCATCCCCGGCGAATGGGTCGACCTGCGCCTGACCCACGTGCAGCCCCAAGGTCGCTGCGAGCAGCAGGACCGCGCGGACGCAGACGGATCGGAACTGCCGCCGCCCAG
>JAJDWM010000699.1 GCA_022825595.1 Bryobacterales bacterium
TACAGCTGTCTGCCCGTGTTGCCCACGTAGTTGACCTCCCACATGACGTTCCCCGGGAGCTGCTTCTGGATGCTCAGGTTCCACTGCTGGACGGTCGGCATGTCAAGTGTGTGGTACCAGCTCCGCAAGCGTGCCGTCGACCTTGGGTTGAGGACGAAGTCCCCAGGAGCGATCGGATCCGGCCGAGCCGGCAACGAACCACTGAGCGGGATCGTGCTGGAGGGATTCAATTGGTCGCTCGGCAGCGAGATTCCCCCGAATCCGAAAAAGGGAGGGTTGTTCGTCATCCGGCGGTTCACTCCAGTCCCCTCGTCCTGTCCGTAGAAGACGCCGTAGCCGCCGCGGATGACAAGACCTTCCACAACGCGGTAGGCGAATCCGAATCGCGGGGCGATGTTGTTCATGTCCGTGTTCAGCAGACTGCGGGGCTTCCTGCTGTCACCGGCCAGGATCAGCTGTCCGAACAGGGAGTCCTCCGGCTCAAGGATGAAGTTCGCCATGCGGTTGTCCAACTCAATGAACGGCTGGGTCAGCTCATAGCGCACTCCAAGATTCAGGGTGAGCCGCGAACTGACGCGCCAATCGTCCTGGAAGTACCAGTACAGGTTCTGCTGCTGTTCCCGCGCTGTGGCGCGGGTCCCTGTCGTGATGCTGTTGGGAAGGCCCAGCAGCAGGTCCGCCACTGACGAGCCAGTACCCGGCCGGCCTTGCGGGTTCTGAGTGAACACGCCGTTGAATCTGAAGCTCCCGCGGCCCACAAGCGTTGCCGATGTCTTGGCCCGGATCATCTGGTAGTCGAAGCCCAGCTTGGTCGTGTGTCGGCCCTTTACGATCGACAGGTTGTCGGAGAAGTTCCAGACGGCGGACGACTTCAGCAACGGCAAGTTTCCGAAGCCGGGCGGGGCAACTCCGATCGATGTGAGGCCGGCCAAGGCGAACGTGGGAGTGCCGCTGGTGACGTCAGGATGCAGCGCACCTGTGATGATCTCCTCGCGGGGCGTGAGGCCGTCCTGGTCTACAACGATCCTGTTCCACGCGAAGCGGAACTCGTTTACGATGCTCGCGGAAAACGTCCGCGTGTACCCGTAACCTACGCTCAGCGCGTCGCCCTCGCGGACGACCGGATTACCGGCGGGCGTCTCGAAGACGGCGTTCTGTGCGAAGTCCGGGAGGTTGAAGGAGTAGCGACCGAACATGCTGTCCATGTCGCTGACGCGAACGTCGCCTCTGGCCGTGACATTGTCGGTTCGGACTCCGTTGTTGGGAGCCCGGACGAAATTGCGGGTGGCCCGGTCGAAGACGGGATCCGGGTACCGCCCGATCAGGTCCCGCCCGACAGAATCCATGCGGGAAGCCGGGATCTCGTTGTTCGGGAACTGGTCACGCACGAAGCCGTCGCCGCCGGGATTTGCGCGGGTCGTGTAAGGGTCAAAGACGTTGCGGCTGCCGAACTGGCCCGCCCGTTCGGCCGGCTGAGGCACGTTGGCCGTCAAGGTAGTGCCCTGTGTGGTGTGCGTGCGCTGGTAGGCCGCATGCCAGAAGACACGATTGGACACGATGGGTCCGCCCAACGAGCCTCCGGCCTGGTGCTGGATGTAGAGCGGATCGACGGTTGTCGGCGGTGCGAAGTAGTCGCGCGCGTCGAGGTTGTCGTTGCGGAGGAACCAGAACGCGGAGCCGTGGTACTCGTTGGTGCCGCTCTTTGTGACGACATTGACGACTGCGCCGGCCGAAGCGCCGTACTCCGCCGAGAAATTGCTGGTGTTGACCTTGAACTCCTCGACCGCCTCCAAGGACGGTCGCATCGCGTCGCGCTGCCTGTTGTCGAGCCCGCGCAGGTAGTTCACATTGCGGGCACCGTCGAGCAGATAGGCGTTCTGATAGCCGCGGTTCCCGTATGCCGAGTACGTCTTGTCGCGCGAGCGGGCGTTTGGCACGGTTCCAGCGGTCAGGTTGCCGAGGTCCAGATAGTTCCGCCCGTTCAGCGGCAACTTCTGGATCGTGGTCTCGCCGACCACTTGCCCGATGCTGTGGGTCGTCTCTTCCAACTGGACTGCCATTGCCTCAACGGTGACCTGCTCAGTGACCGTGCCCGGTTCCAAGACCAGTCGAAGGTCGACTGTTTGGTCAACACGCAGCTGGATGGCGGACTGCACGTATTGCTTGAACCCTTCCAACTCGGTTGCCACGTCGTAGGTACCGGGTCGCAGCAGTGGTGCGGAGAAACGCCCGACCTCGTTCGACTCGATTCGGCGCGCCAGTTCGCCGGTCTCGGTGTTGGTGATCTCGATGCCGGCCCCAGGTATTACGGCGCCGGTCTGGTCGAGCACGGTGCCGGCAATCTGTCCGGTGGATGTCTAGGCCATACCGGACGCCGCCGCCAAGGCGGCAAGCATCGTCGCGGCCAGCATCCGCAAGTGCCAATTCCTCATGATTCACCCCCTGCTGATCGACGCGGATCCAAGTTCCCGCGCGCCGCGCTCATTCTACGTGGCAGTGTCTCTGGTGTCAAACGCGTCACTTCGCTGTCTGCTCTGCTGGGTGTCGATCCATGGCCGGGACGCAACAGGCCCCAGCAGGCTCAAGTGGAGATACTGGACTGGTGGCGCAGATGCCTTGGCTGCTATTCGACGCCGACGACACCCTGTGGGACAACAACGTCTTCTTCGAGATAGCAATAGCCGAGTTCTTCGAGATTCTTGGCGTGCCCGAGCAGCACCTCAAATCGGCGCGGCGGCAGCTGGACGAGATCGAGATGCGGAACATCGAGAAACATGGGTACGGGACAGCCAACTTCGGCCTCAACCTCGTCGAGTGCTTCGAGACAGCGAAGGGACGGTCCGCCACAGCCGAGGAGCGACTGCGCATAAAGGGGCTGGTGGACGCCGTCAGAGAGCACCGGATCGAGCCGTACCCGCAAGTGCCAGAGACCCTCCACGAGCTAGGACGACGCAGCCGACTCGCGCTCGTGACCAAGGGCGACGCCACCGAGCAGAGAGCCAAGATCGAGCGGTCCGGCTTGGCTGGGCACTTCGAACACATCGAGTACCTGCCGGAGAAGGACGCGGCTCGTTACTTGCGGCTGGTGGCCGATCTGAACGCATCCCCAGAAACCACATGGATGATCGGCAACAGCCCGAAGTCCGATGTAAACCCGGCCTTGGCAGCGGGCCTCGGCGCGGTCCTGATCCCGAATAAGAACACTTGGACCTTGGAGGTGCAGGACATCCCGCAAGACCACCCGCGCTTTCGGATGGTCAGGCGATTCT
>JAJDWM010000391.1 GCA_022825595.1 Bryobacterales bacterium
TGCCAAGTCCGCGTTCTGCAGAGTATTGCCGCAAGTGCCAAGTGTCGAGACGCTCGACCGGCCTCTCAGCGTGTGCGCGCGAGCTCGATCAGAGAGTGGGCGGCTGCATTGTCATGGAGAACTGGCACTGCTGGTCCTTGACGGTGGGCGCAGCGTCAGAAGCGGAACGAGAGTCTGGCGTAGTAGAAACCGCCGTTGAACCCGAACGGCGCTGCTCGGCGCGAGAACAGAAAGACTCCCGGCGTGTCGATGATGACCTGCCCCGACGAGTCCTCCAGCCTGCCACTGCGGGTCTGGCCGACGTGATTCTGATCCGGCACGACATTCAGCAGGTTCTGCGCACCAACTCTCAATTCGGCGTGCTCCCACAGCTTGAAGCCGACGTGCGCATCGGTCACATACTTGCCGCAGAACTGCTGGCGTGAGCCGCCGATAGAGCTTGGGGCAAAGCCCGACGCCCCGCACGGCCGCTCCCCGGCGTTTCCGCCCTCCTGCACCCAATAGCTGCCGAAGTAGCGCAGCGCCCCGCCAAGCCTGACGCGGCGAATCCGGTACTCGGCGCTGCCCTGCACGCGAGTGTTGGGCTGCCACTCGGTAAGGATCGAGCGGTCCTGGCCGCCGAAGATGACACTCTCGAGCCCGGCCAGCAGCATCGGCGCGTTGACCCCTCCGTCAAGCTCGGTGTTGACCAACATGCCCGAGACGCCAAAGTCCAGCACTCCGCCGTTCCGCCATGCGTGCAGGCTGCTGAAGGTGAATTCGATCCCTGACGTATCGGTAGCGGCGGCGTTGGTGAAGAACTGGGCGGCCGTGGCGTTGACTGCGTCGAGTCCGGCAACGGCCTCCGGGATTCCGGCCAGGTTGGCCGCGGTGAACGAGCCGCTGATGACGATTCGGTCCTCGACGCGAACGCTGAACGCGTCGACAGTCAGGGACGTGGTCGGGCTGATGCGAGCCACAACGCCGCCGCTGAAGTTGAGCGACCGCTCCTGCTTGAGGTCCGGAATGCCCAACGCTTTGGCCACGGAACTGTCGTTGGAGTATGTCCCGCGCTCTTGGGCGACGGTCTCTCCGGCGTCGTTGGTCACGAACTGTGTGCTCACATTCGTGAAGTTGAGCTGGTGCAGGGACGGGGCACGGAATCCCGAATTCAGGCTTCCGCGTACGGCGAAGTGTGGGCTGAAGTCGTAGCGCAGAGCGAGCTTGCCGGTCAGGGACTGGCCGAAGTCACTGTAGTTCTCGAAGCGGCCGGCCATTCCCAGGGTCAAGCCGCCGTCAATGGTGAACTCCACGTCACTGTAGAGGCCAATGTTGGTGCGGCTGGCGTCGACATTGCGCTGAAACCCGGGAAACACCTGGATGCCCGCAGGGGCTGCCACGCAGCCGGACTTGTCCGCGACTTCGGGATCGTCCTTGCAATTCAAGTACGAGAATGGCTCTCCCTGGCGAATGCCGTAGTGGTCGCGCCGGACCTCGGCACCGAAGGCCAGGTTCGTCGATCTTCCCGACCCCTCAAACTGGCGCGCGATGTCGAGATTGACCGTCGTCTGGTCGAACCGGGGACCGCCGGAGTCGGCTTGGCGCGGGCTGGCCGTGCCGTATGTCGCGTTGTTCGAGTTCGTGATGAGGAAGTCAAACTGATTGCGGCCGTGGTTGACACTCAGATCAAGGTTCCAGCCTAGGGCCGATGTGAAGTCGACTCCCGCGGCAACCGAGAAGTCCATGATGTCCGTGTTGATCTCGGGCAGGAAGCCGTCCGGGTAAAACTGCGTCACCGTGTTCGGTTGGTTGGCCCGGCGGTAGAAGCCGGTGCTCTGGTTGTCGCGCTGGGTCCACCCCCCGAAGGTGTAGAAGTTGACGCGTCGGCCGATCGGGATCCCGGCATTGTAGTAGGCACTGTACTGCTGGCTGTCCGCGTCGCCGATTCGGAAGTTCTTGCGGTTGAATGTGTACTCGCGCGGGTCGAAGCACCGTCCAGGAGTCCCGTTGCCCGAGACGATTGCGTACGGTGCGTCCGAGGCGCAGTCCATCAGCGGGTATTGCGTCTGCCCGCTCCAGCCCGCGCGATTCGTCCGGTCCCTGTGGCGAGCCTCGAACGTGAGATTCATGAAGCCACCGTCCTCCGATCCCCATCCCCCATGCATGCTGTACACGCCCGAGTCCCCGTCCCCGGCGTAGGTCTGGCCCCACGATGCGTCCACCGCAAAGCCGGGAGTGGACTTGAGCACGAGGTTGATCACCCCCGCGATCGCGTCCGAGCCGTACTGTGCGGCCGCTCCGTCCCTAAGCACCTCGATTCGCTCGACGGCGGCGATCGGGATTGCGTTCAGGTCCGTGCCCGCCGTGCCGCGGCCGACGGATGTGTTGACGTGGAGCAGTGCGCTGTTGTGGCGCCGCTTGCCATTGACCAGCACGAGTGTCTGGTCCGGACCGAGACCACGCAGGGTTGCTGGTCGCAACGCATCCGTGCCATCGCTGATTGTCGAACTGGAGAAGTTGAATGATGGCGCCTGCATCTGCAGTGCCCGCCCAGTCTCGAACTGGCCAGTGCCGCGCAGACGCTCTCCGAGGATGAGTTCCACGGGGACCGCCGATTCCAATGGTTGGACGCCCTGTGAGCGTGTACCTACGGTCGCTTCGACATCGATGACTTCGCTGACGGCCTGCAGCTGCATCTCTACCGTTACCGTGCCCTCGGATTGGGCGATTTCCAAGGCTTGCGTCGCGAAGTCTGGCGCGGAGACCACTGTCGAGTGAGGTCCGGCGCCCAGACCGGAGAAGACTGCTGTTCCGTCGTCGTCAGTGGGCACCTCCTGATCTCCGATGGACACAGTGGCAGTTGAAACAGGTTGCGAGAACGGATCAGTGACTTGGATTCTGAGCACCTGACCAAGAACGACGTCCGGCCCGGCCAGTAGCAGCAAGGCCAGAATGGTGAGAATGGACCACCGCTGGCAGCCTCTGGCTGGTCGACCAGCTGCCTCGCTCGTCAAGTGCATTGGCTGAGTGCGCCTCCTGGTCCTTTCGCGCGTGTGGCCTGGCCCTGATACGTTTCGGGCACTGCAGATGTCTACGAGGATCCAAACGCGGACTGAGGACGATTCCGCCGAACCGATCCGCGGGATTCAACCTTCAGAGGCTGTCCACCTGCAACTATGCCGTTGGCCGTTGGTCTGAAGTGGCCCGAGTCCAAGCCTGATGCTACCAGCTTGGCAGCGCGCCGCTACTACGACGGGCGTGCCTTCTCACCCGCTTAGAATGGCGTCGAGCCCAATGTAGACCCGCACCTCATCTCGCTCGGTACGCACAGGGCTGGACAACGCAAGTGAAGGATCTGGCCACCCCTATCGCTCGTTCCTTGGTCAGTAGCCCGGCCCTCAGACCGTCTCTGCGGCACAGATACCTTCCATTCACGGAGGCCCCCTTGGCCGCGACACTCAGATGCGCCGGTCAGGGGACAGGTCTCTGGTACTGACCAGGAGGACACCTCGAGGCTGTTGCTCGCGGCTGCCGTGCTGCCGAAGACTACAATCCAAGAGTTGACGGGGATACCGCTCGCGTCACGCGTGGCGCAGTGGGGGGCATGCCGTGCTCGGCAGACCGGGCGGAACGGCGAGACTCGCTTGCATGGGTCGGGAACGTTTTCAGTGCAGCATCTGCAGCCGGGAGATCGCCCACCCGGGCGTAGAGTGCCCGTATTGCAGGGCGAAAGCGGTGATCGCGGAAGGGGCCTCACCTCGCATCCTGATAGCGGTCTTTGCCGCGATGGCTGCGGTCTTCGCGCTGACATCGCTGTACACCCAATCATTCAAGAGCCTGAGGTCGGGGCGCGGCGAGGCGCACTATGTCAGGGCCAGCGCGCTTCTAGCCCAAGGCCTTTACGAAGAGGCGATCCGTGAATTCCGTGACGCGCTGGGCTTTGCCAGGGAGGAGCCGGAGTATCGGCTGGGGCTGGCCCAGGCCCTGTTTCGAGCGGGCCGCTACTCGGAAGCTGAGGCCTACCTCGGCCAGCTGCGCGGGGCGGACCCGACGTCGGGCATCGTGAACCTCCTGTTGGCACGGCTTGCGGCGGCGGACGGCCGGGTGGACGAAGCCGTGTCTCACTTCCGAACTGCGATCCGGGGGCGATGGGAAGACGGCGATGCTCAGCGGCGTCTGGCGCTTCGCTTCGAGCTCGTGCAACTGCTGCTAGACCACGACCGTCGTCAGCAACTGACGGCAGAGCTGCTGGACCTGGAGGAAACCCTGCCTGACCATCGGCCGACGCAGCACCGCGTCGCCTCGCTGATGCTGAAGGTGGGCCTCTTCGGCCGGGCATCGGAACTCTACCAGTCAGTCCTCAACGACGACCCCAGGGACCGGGTCGCGCTGCTGGGTCGGGGCGATGCGGAGTTCGAGCTTGGGAACTACCTGACGGCCAGGACGCAGTACAACCGTGCCCAAGCGCTGCGCCGGGACGGCCGCACACAGCAGCGGGTGGACCTCTGCAACCAAATCCTTGTCCTCGACCCCACCCGGCGCGGCATCAACCTTGCCGAGCGCTTCCGGCGCAGCAAGGTCCTGCTGGACCGCGCGCAAGCGGCGCTGCTCGAGTGCCACAATCCGGCGGGAGACGCGCTCGTGGGCCCTGTGCCACCCCTGCCCGGAACTCTGGCCGAAGAACTGGACGCCGCCGATCGTGCGCTCACCGAACGACGCGCCCGCGCGTCCGTTGAAGGCGTCGAGGCCAACACCGGACTCGCAGAGCGCATCTGGTCGCATGTGCCTCAGGTTTGCGGGGACGAGGTGCCGTCCGACACCCCCCTCCTCGGCGTTATGGCCAAGCTAGCCAGATGAGGACGATCGTCAGTGCCCTCGGGCACCTGTCCAGCATGGGCAGGGCGGGGCCCGTGTTGGACGAGCCGCAGCGATTCCTGCTGCTGTCGATCGTCATCGGGATCTTCTCGGGCCTCGTCGTGGTCTGCTTCCACATCTCGCTTGAACTCCTCAACTGGATCACCGTCCACCCGCCCGAACACTCGCCTCGGTATGTCCTGCCGCTGTGGCCCGCGGCCGGCGGGTTGGCAGCCTACGCTCTCGTGCACTTCGTCGTTCCGACGGCCCGCGGCTCAAGCGTGAACTACACCAAGGCTGCCGTGTACGCCTCAGACGGCTACATTTCGTTCCGGGGAGTGCTGGGCAAGTTCGCCAGCTGCACCCTTTCGATCGGGACGGGGAATCCCATGGGCCCCGAGGACCCGTCGTTGCAGATGGGTGCCGGCATCGCGTCCCTGCTGGGACGGATCTTCCACCTGACGCGCGACCACATGCGGCTCATCGCCCCGATCGGCGCCGCCGCAGGGATCGGCGCCGCGTTCAACACACCGATCGCCGCCGTGCTGTTCGTGATGGAGGAGGTCGTGTCAGCCTGGAACGCGGGTGTCTTGGGATCCATCGTCCTCGCGTCCGTGTCTGCGGTGGTCGTGAGCCGATGGTTCCTAGGAGACTCACCGCTGTACACGGTGCCGGAGATCGAGACGGGAACTTACGCCGGGCTGCTGGCCTACGCCGCGATAGGTGCCATCGGCGGCACCCTGTCGGCCGTGTTCACCACGCGCACGGTCCAGCTCCGCGGGATAGTGCTCAAGCTGCGCGAGCGAACTAGAGTATTCCTGCCGGCGCTGGCGGGCCTTCTGGCGGGACTTGCAGGGCTCTTCGCCCCCGAGATTCTTGGGGCGGGCTACCAATCCGTGGAAGGCGCGCTCCACGACCGATTCCCTTGGGAATCGATGCTTGCCCTGGCTGCATTGAAGCTGGCGCTCACCGCGGTGTGCTTCAGCTTCGGGACGCCCGGAGGCCTGTTCGCCCCCACCCTCTTTGTTGGGGCAATGCTCGGTGGAGGATTGGGAGTACTCGCCCAGACGCTCATGCCGGGGGCTTCCGGCTCTGTTGGAGCTTACGTCCTGGTCGGGATTGGCGCCTTCTTCGCCGGCGTCTTCCGCGCACCGATGACTTCCGTATTCATGGTCTTCGAGCTCAGCGCCAGCTATACCGTGATCCTGCCTGTGATGATCGCGAACACCGTCGCGTTCTTCGTCGCCCGGCGCTTGGAACGGCGCTCGGTGTTTGAGCTCGCGGGGCTTCAGGACGGACTGGACCTGCCTTCGGCCGACGCACGCCGCGAGACTCCCGCAATGCAGGTCGAGGACGCCATGCAGCGGGGCCGCGGGCGGGTAGCCGAGGCGGGAATCACCGTCGGACAGGCTCTGGATCGCATGGCGGAGTCCGAGGAGCATGCCCTGCTGGTAGAGCTGCGCTACGGGACGTGGCGCTGGATCGGCGAGCGTCCGGTCCGGCGCGCTGCGGAGAACGGGGAGGGCCAAGCCCCTCTGCGAGACACGCAAAGCCTGTTGCCGGTCGTTCGCACTTACCCGGATGTGCCGCTTGACCAGGCCATGCGCAACCTAGCGATCTATCCGGTGCTCCCTGTGACGAGCCGAGTCAACCCTAACGCTCTCGTCGGCACACTCACGCTAGGTGACGTGCACGGCGCCTACGGGATCCTAACCCCTGGCACGCCGGTCGGCGGTCACGCGTGACTGTCATGCTGGCAGGCGTAAGTTGCCGGTACGCCGTGCTTGTTGAGCTCGGCTATCCCGATCCTTGAGGTGTAGTAGCCCTCGACCGTCAATCGCTTGACGCGCCGGAAGAACACCGCGCCGGTCTCGAGCTCTGGGTCCTTCCTGCGGTCCAGATCCTCGAGAATGGCGATCTGATCGGCCTCGTCGAGCGCGACGAAAGGGGCTCCGTGCAGCCTGATGGCGTACCCGTCGAGCCATCCCAAGCCCTTGATGAAGCCATGGCCCTTGTCCTCGGCGACGTCGTGCAGCATCAGGTCGATGTACTGGTTGACCTTGGCCGCCTTGGCGCCAGGCGTGTCAGTCGCGGGAATGATCAACTCGCTGAGCGCCACCACTGTCTGGTTTTGGTGCGCGTCGAACAGCAGCGGCTGCCAAGCCTCCTCGCTGGCGGCTGCCTGAGCGGCCGGGGCCGGGGCCGGCGAGATCGTTGTGATCAGCGGGGCCGCCGCTACTGCCCCCGTTCCGCCCAAGGCTGTCTTGAGCAAGTCTCGACGCTGCACGCGCTGCACCCCCTTGAGTGCCGCCATTGTACTGGATGCGCCGGCAGCGGCCGGCGCGCAGCGACAAGAAAGACGCCCGGGGCCGCGATCGCGGCCCCGGGCGCGTGTAGC
>JAJDWM010000034.1 GCA_022825595.1 Bryobacterales bacterium
TGCCAAGGTCGATGTCGCGGGTTCGAGTCCCGTCTCCCGCTCCAGGCTGGGTCCCGACTCAGGGTGGTTGCCTCCGGCGCGGTAGCCAAGTGGTAAGGCAGAGGTCTGCAAAACCTTTATTCGTGGGTTCGATTCCCACCCGCGCCTCCAACCTGTGACCACTTGTGTTGACCATTACGGGCGCAGCCTGTTTCCAAGCTACGTGTTCTTTCCGATGGCCAGCGACAAGGGTGGCTGGCCCAAGCTGGCGCATAGCCCCTAGGCAGAGATCGATTCAACCCGGATGGCAGCATACCGCTGAGCCGTCTCTCTCCCCTGCGAAGTACGCGAGTACGGACGTGCGGCGGTGAAGATCGTGGTCGAACGAGCTGTCGAGAGCCCCAACATCGAGGAGTTGGCGTATAGGGGCTTCAGCGCGACCCGGGACCAACATGGACAAGGATTGGGAGCGGCGGGCTTTCCGGATTGGAGTATCCATGAGAGCCATCGAGGCATTCTGCGAGTCTTGGCAGGTGGCGGAACTCGCACTGTTCGGCTCCGTGCTGAGCGATGGATTCGGACTCCAAGAGTGAACGCACGCTGGGTTTGTTTGGGATCGGGGAAACGGAGCGAGAGCTAGGCGACTTGTTGGGACGGAGGGTCGATTTGGTAACCGACGCGGCCATCGAAGAAAGCCGAAACTACACTCGGCGAAAGGCGATCCTAGAATTCGCCCAAGTGGTCAATTGCGCGTGACGATTCGGCGTAGCTAGAGACTCCGCGAGCGCAAGATGGGAATCTGGCGGGTATGGACAGTGGCGGATTCGCGGCAGCCGAGAGGATCAGGTGCCCGCTTGTGGCCCAGACAGCGCCTCGCAGCTGCCATCGGCTGGCAACGGTAATGTGTGTGTGGCGCCTGCATAGGGTGAGACGTTGATCGGTGTTCGGCTTTACATCCCAGCTCTCGATACGGCGGGAACAGATCGACCCACTGCGCGAGCTCTGATTCATGGAGCGCAAGGAGCATCTCGCGTTCCACAGGCGGTATGGCGCCGGCAAGACGAGTTTGGCAATCAGCCTGGCGGTGGCGAGGGCCGAGAGCGGACGGAGGATCTACTCCGTGACACTGAGCGCGCTGATTGCCGCGCTGCAGTCGGGCCACGGCACTCATCCACCCGGCGCTGCTGGTCATGGACGAGGCCGCCTCCCTGAAGGTGACTCAAGACGGCGAGACGCTGTTCTCCAACCGATCAACCCGCGGTACTGGCGCGTCTCCCCCTTGCCAACAGCGAATAGGGGTCTGAACACTGGGGCGAGATCCTGCAAGACGCGGTGGTCATCTTACGCTGCTCCCGCGCGGTCGATGGCGACGCGATTCGTGCCCTTGATGAATGGCTCTATCTCCCGCTCGATCTCCAAGCGCGAAGTGCGCTCGGCGACATCCAGATCGTGTCGTGTCTGAAGGTTGAGCCAAAACTCCGGCGTCGTTCCAAAGTAGCGGCCAAGCCGGAGCGCAGTATCGACAGTTACGCTCCGACGTCCGAGCACGATGTCGTTCAGCCGCGTACTCGGAACGTTGAGCGCTCGCGCGAGCCGATACACGCTTAGCGCCAGCCGTACTAGGAAGTCTTCGCGAAGAATCTCACCCGGATGCACCGGGGGCAGCTGGTGACCAGCAGCTACATCCGTGAAGTCGACCGTTCGCCGGTCCACGTGTTCACGCTTGATGGCCATTCTCGCTGCGCCTCAATGGTAGTCCGTGATTTCGACATTCCATGCCTCGCCATCTCGCCACACGAAACAGATACGCCACTGATCGTTGATACGAATGCTGTGCTGCCCACGTCGGTTGCCCCGCAGCAGATCAAGGCGATTGGCCGGCGGTGAACGTAGGTCACTAAGCCGAACCGCTGCATCGATCACCAAGAGCTTGGCTCGAGCCCGCGGCTGCAGTTGCAACGGCGGTCCACGGACGGCGTGGCCTGAGAATACCGCGACGGACCGCTTGCCGGCAAAGCTCCTGATCAATACCTGGTGGAACGCCATCCGGTACGCACCGTTGAGGGTCACGGCTATTGTCGACCGCGACGGGCGAAGTGGTGGTCTCTGCCCATACCGATGTCGCCCGGGGCACGGTGCCAAGCCTGCCCAATATCACCCCGTCTGTAGCGAGTCGGCAGTCTGCGTCGCCTCGCCGCCAAGTCTGCACACTTTCGCCTCTCACATCGGCACCGTCGCGGATCCCCGTTCCAAGTGCCAGCTCGGCGGTGCTCGCGCCGCCGCCGATTCGTGCGCCGCACTTCGGGGCTCTTGGATGCGCCTGACAGGCTACATCTGAGTTGTGCACCCGAGTACCCTGCCGCGAGGGGCTCCATGAGCCACGGCCGGTTGTCAACTGACAGCGCCTGCCGTCGCCGCGTGTTTGAAAGGTCGCGACGCTGTTGCTCAGCAGGGAGCGGCGAGGCTAGATGAATACGGGAACCCGATCTACTAGGGGATCGTACGCTTCGGTTCTGCGGGCTCGCATCGTCTCGGCCAGCACGCAAGACTGACCGACTTGGCTATCGGAGGAGGCAACTACCCGCGACTCGTTGACCTGCAACTCGATTGAGCGCTACACTCTGCACCGTGCCGTGCGGAGGAGACCGTTGACCACCGCGCTCAGGATCGTCTCGGTGGCGGCCTCTGTTCTGCTCGCCTGTGCGCAGAGTGCCGCTCAGGGCCGCCCTCCGACCGATATCCCGCGGGTCGGACCTCCGCGGGGATCGCTCGTGATGGTCGGCGGGAGAATGGATGACAAGGAGATCGTCGAGCGAATCATCTCGCTTGCGGGTGGCCGCGACGCCCCGCTAGTCATGATCCCGACGGCCGGGGGAGCGCTTCAATACGACCAATACTGGCACGGGCAGCGCCTCTTCAGGGAAGCCGGTGCGACAGACGTTACCGTCGTGCATACCTACGATCCCGCGGTAGCCGACACCGTGGAATTTGTAGCTCCGCTACAGCGGGCGAGAGGTGTGTTCTTTGGCGGGGGCCGGCAGTGGCGCTTGGCCGACGCCTATCTGAACACCCGGACCCACCGGGAATTGCTCGCATTGCTGGGACGAGGGGGCGTAATAAGCGGGTCTTCCGCCGGCGCCTCAATCATGGGGTCGTTCTTGGTTCGCGGTGACACCGGTACCAACACCCTGATGATCGGGGATCACGTCCACGGGTTCGGGTTCCTGAAGGGCGTGGGGATCGACCAGCATCTGCTGCGGCGGAATCGTCAATTCGACCTCATCGAAGTGGTCGAGGCGCACCCGGATCTTCTGGGGATCGGGCTCGACGAGAACACCGCAATCGTCGTGGAAGGGGACCGGTTCGAAGTCATTGGCCAAGGCTACGTGGCCATCTACGACAATCAGCGGCAGATCCCACCCCACGGACAGTTCTACTTCCTCGCGCCAGGGGACCGCTACGACATGGCGACGCGCGAAGCATGGCGGCCCGTCGAGACAGAACGACCGCTCGAAAGGGTATCGAAGGTTCCGTGGACACCCTGAGACACGGCATCGTGTGCTCTCGAGCCCGGTGCATGTCGTACGAACTGGGCCGACCCATCCGCTTGGATCGCGAATGGTCTTACACCCGTGACGGACTGCGGCTGGGAAGGGGGTCAGGTTCCGACTTGAGTCAACAGCTGGGGTAGTGTCCCTTGGATGCGAACAGCGTGCATCCTCAAGACCGAGAGCCTGGCATGCTAGGTCGTCGCGAGCACTCGCTGCCTCTCCTTGCCACCGATCAGGGGCAAGAGATCTAGGCTTGGACCGGCTCTAAGCTAGCGACGCTCGGCGCCGTCTTGGGCACGCCAAATCCTCGCCACGGCGGAATGGTCTATCAACACAACCGGAGCTGGAGGCGTAGGCAATTCGCTGCGCACAGACTTGAAGTGGCGCCGGCGATATTGGAGTTGGGCTCCTAGGGTCTGCGCGACGATGCCCGTCCAAGGGGCCCTTGCCCGTATGGTGGGGAGAAGGTCGCCACAGTGATCCATCGAGCGCAGCACGAGAGGCCGTACTGCGTCGCCCGCTTGACGTGTCCGAATGGTGCTCGAGGCCGAGGGTATCTCCAAGATCCCTGTACCGCGCAGGTGCGACATGATTGCAGTCGAGCCGCACCTCGACGAGCGCTCGCGTCTGTCCGTCGATCCGTCATTCCCTGATACCCAAGTTGCTCAGTTGAGAGAGGGCTTCGGGATGACTGGCATGCCAGAAAGAGAGAGGCTCGGGGAGAATCCGCAGGCCGGGACCGGGCGCCGGGGCAAGTCGCCGCACCGCTAACGGTGGCTTCGCGCAGAAGTGCCCCGGAAGCTTTGTCGAGATCTCCGGCATTGCGACGCGTCCGGCAGGGTGTTCTGCGAGGCTGGTCAACGGCGCAAAGCGCGACAGATCGCCCGCCATGTCGGACTGGCTACGCTGAATTGAAGTGGCTCTAACGCGACCGCTGATCCTTCTTTCCAACGACGATGGCATCAACGCTCCTGGGCTGCACGCGCTGGAGCGGGCCTTGGCGCCCCTAGGACGCCTTGTCACTGTTGCTCCACTGATGGAGCAGAGTGCCACGAGCCGGAGGATCACCCTGCGACGCCCCCTGCGCTGCGAGCAGAGAGGCGATTGCCGATACGGGGTGAACGGCACTCCGGCCGACAGCGTGATGCTGGCACTAATCCACCTCCTCAAAGAGCGTCCCAGTCTCGTCGTGACGGGAATCAACAATGGTCCCAATCTGGGTGAGAACGTGTACTACTCCGGAACGGTGGGAGCCGCGGCCGAGGGCGCCAAGTTCGGTATCCCGTCAATTGCCGTTTCGGTGAACCAACGCGTCAGGGTCGACTTCGGCCCCGCCGGGCGGGTAGCGGCCCAAATCTCCTCCAAGGTGTTGGAGTGCGGTCTGCCGCGAGGAGTCGCCCTTAACGTCAATGTGCCGTTGGGGAATCCTTCCGGGCTCTGCGTGACTCGACAGTGCGAGAAGATCTCGCGAAACGTGGTCATCGAGCGCGAGGATCCGCACGGACGACCGTACTTCTGGATCCACGAGGAGGT
>JAJDWM010000176.1 GCA_022825595.1 Bryobacterales bacterium
GACCGATACGCCCGCTCGCCGGAGTTCGTGCACTACGACCCGGGCTTCATGCTGGGCCGCGAGGCGCACTCAACGACGCTGGGCATCATAGGATTGGGAAACATCGGGCGTCAGGTCGCGCGCAGGGCCATCGGCTTCGACATGCGCGTGCTGTACCGCAACCGCCGCCGGCGACCGGCGGAGGAGGCCGAGTTAGGTGTTCAGTACTCGACGCTTGAGGACCTGCTGCGGCGGGCCGACTACGTGATGCTGACCTGCCCGCTGACCGAGGAGACCCACCACCTGATCGGTGCCGAACAGCTCCGGATCATGAAGCCTACGGCTGTCCTGATCAATATCGCGCGCGGGCCGATCGTGAACACCCAGGCCCTCTACGAGGCACTCCGCGATGGCGTGATCGCAAGTGCCGGGCTGGATGTCACTGATCCGGAGCCGCTGCCGCGGGACCATCCTCTGCTGGACCTGCCGAACGTGACGATACTGCCCCATTTGGGCAGCGCGACCATCGAGACGCGCCGCCGGATGGCGGAGGTCTCAATCGAGAACCTTCACCGGGGCCTGCGGGGCGAACCCCTGCTGCACACCGTAGAGCCCTGACCGGGGGCAAGCCCTTACAGCAGGGCTTCGATCCGATTTGCGAGCTCAGCCTCGGGCATGAATCCCGGGTTGTAGAGCCGGACAACCCCCTCGCGGTCCACGAGCACCAGCGTCGGCGTCGTGCTGACCCCGAAGCTCACGAAGTTCTCGCCGCTCAGCGGCACTGGCAGGCTGTCGAGCAGGTCGCCATGAGACATCCGCACTTCGGTGATGTGGTCCAGCTCGGCTTCCGATTCCATAGGGCTGCCCCGCTTGAGGTACCCGTACAGTTGCGTGGGCGCTACGATTCTCAGGCCACGGTCCGCATAGCGCTCGGAGAGGGCCGACAGGACCGGCTCTTGCTCGGCGCAGTCCTTGCACCAGTGGGCCCAGAAGAAGAACAGCGTGACCTTCCCGACCAAGTCCTCCGGCTCAAAGCGCCGCTCGCCGAGCCAATCGTCGGCCTTTAAGGCGGGCATTGGCTTGCCTGCCAAGTCTAGGGCCAGAAGATTCTTGTTAAGTCTCGTCTCGATCGCCGTGCCCCCGTACTGGCTAACCTTGTCGCGGAGATAGGTCACGGCCTGGCCGCGATCGTTCATCGCGA
The DNA here is from genome assembly GCA_022825595.1 of Bryobacterales bacterium. GTDB lineage: Bacteria > Acidobacteriota > Terriglobia > Bryobacterales > UBA6623 > VXMF01. Next base: position 1,181 of record JAJDWM010000176.1, read on the forward strand.
CGTAGAACTTCCCGAGCGTCTCGATCGCCGCGCCGGTTGCGATCGCCAGCGAGCCTTCGGGATTGGGCCCCATAGGGGCCTCGGCGAGGCGCCGCTCGGCCTGCTCGAGCGTGTTTTGGGCATACTCGGCCGCCATGTCCCAATCACCGGCGATGGCACCGGCACGCCCGACCCAAGACATCGCCTCCAACCAGCTTTCGGTGAGCGGATCGGCGTGAGGGCGGTTGGCCTCGAACAGTTCCTTGGCGTCGGCGGCCTGCTCGGCGAAGGCGAGCCTCTTGAGATCGGCCGTGGGAGGCGGGGACTCATCTGCGGCACATGCCATCACGAGAAGGAACAAGGGAAGCAGCCAAGAAAGGTGAGTGCGCATGATGGCTCTGCGTCGACGACGCCTGGGTCCAGACTACCCCAAGCAGACTGGTTCTGGCGCGGCGAATACACTGGGTCATTATGGATCGGCCTACAGACCAGCGTGTTGCGCTCGTCACTGGCGCCTCTCTAGGCATCGGCGCGGCAACCGCCGTGGAGTTCGGCCGGCGCGGCCTTTCGGTGGCCGTCCACTTCAACAGCAGCGAGCGGGACGCGAATCGGGTGGCGGGTCTTGTACGAGCTGCAGGCGCTCGCGCAGATACGTTTCGGGCAGATCTGTCACGCGCCAGCGAATGCCGCCAGATTGTCGCCGACGTGGTGGAACACTTCGGTCGCATCGACGTGCTCGTAAACAATGCGGGCTCGCTGATCGGGCGGCGTCGGCTGGAGGAAATCGACGAGACGTTCTGGGCCCAGGTGATGGATCTCAACCTCGCCAGCGTCCTTTGGGTCACGCAGGGCGCGGTCGCCGACATGCGGCGGCGCGGCTCCGGCTCGGTGGTGAACTTAGGCTCGATTGCGGGCCACAACGGCGGTGGTCCGGGAGCAGTGCTCTACGCAACGGCCAAAGCGGCGGTCACGGCCCTGACCAAGGGGCTGGCCAAGGAGCTCATCGGCGATGGGATCCGCGTAAACGCCGTCAATCCCGGCGTGATCCTGACGCCCTTCCATGAACGGTTTTCCAGCGAGGAGCGAATGCGGGACATGGTCAGCCAGATCCCTCAGGGCCGGGCGGGACAGGCACAAGAGGTTGCCACTGTGATCGCGTTCTTGGCGAGCGACGCCGCGTCCCACGTGGTCGGTGAATCGATCGAGGTCAACGGCGGCATGCTGATGGACTAAGCCTCGATTGACCAAGGCTCCTGAGGGACACACCCACCGAGATCAGGAGGCGGCCGCCCAAGCCGGGGACAGAGTTCGCAGCCTGTCCACGATCGCCTCGAGAGCATCCACGAGCGCATCCACTTCGGCGGCATCGGTCTGCCTCCCGAGCGAGAACCGCAGGGTTGACTTGGCTTGCGCACGGCTCAGCCCGATGGCCAGCAACACGTGCGATGGCTCCACAGTTCCACTGGAACAGGCCGCGCCGCTCGACACGGCGAACCCTTCCAGATCCAGCGCGATCAGCATAGGCTCCGCCTCGACGTGCTCGAAGCGGATGCTCGAAGTCGTGGGAAGTCGCGGCGACCCGGCCCCATGCACGTGTGCGGCAGGGATACGGTCCAGCACAAGGCGCTCGAGGAGGTCTCGGAGCGAAGCCACACGCTCGGCCTCGGCTGCTCGATCGCGTCCCGCCAGAGTGGCGGCCGCCCCAAGGCCGACGATGCCCGGGACGTTCTCCGTACCCGGCCGCCGATCGCGTTCATGGCTTCCTCCGTACTGGACTTTGCGGAGTTGGTGCCCGCGGCGAACATAGAGGGCTCCGACCCCCTTCGGGCCGTGGATCTTGTGGCCACTCAGGCTGAACATGTCCACTCCCAGCTCATCCACGCTGGAAGGAACCTTGCCGAAGCTCTGGACGCCGTCCGTGTGCAGCGGCACGCCCGCCTCCTTTGCGATGGCGCCGATCTCCGCGATGGGCTGCAGCGTGCCAAGTTCATTGTTGGCATGCATAACGGTGATCAGGACCGTATCGGGCCTCAACGCCGTGCGAACGTTCGACGGCGACACAAGCCCGTTCGTCCCAGCGGACAGGTAGGTGACATCAACACCCTCCATCTCCAGTTGCTGGCAAGCGTTCAGTACGGCAGGATGCTCGATCTGGCTCGTGATTACGTGGCGGGTCGGCTGCGGGGACGCGCGCACGGTGCCAAACACCGCGAGATTGTCGGCCTCTGTGCCCCCGCTGGTGAACACCACGTCGCGGGCTGGGCAGTCGAGCTGGGCGGCAATCTGCCTGCGGGCGGTCTCGACTCCCAACCTCGCCTTCTGGCCGAATGCGTGCAGGCTCGACGCATTGCCGAAGACCTCGCCAAAATGCGGGAGCATCGCGTCCAGCACGCGGGTGTCGACAGGTGTCGTCGAGTTGTGGTCGAAGTAGCAGCGCCTCACACCCGCGACCCTCCAGCTCAATTATATGAATGAGGGTAGGAGCCTCCCGCCAGTCTGTGTTCCGGCTCTACTCACATGGCGGTCAAAGAACGCACCCTGGGAGCGCATGGGCCTGGCCAACCAGTCCACAGCCGTCGGAAGCAGCCTGTGCATCGGAGGACAAGCGACCATGCCAATGTGACGAACTCGTGAGTGGGCCGGCAGAATAGCCTGGCTCAGACAGTCCGGCTGCGCCGGCTCTACGCCTGTCGGGAACGCAATCCCACCGGTGCGTGGGGGACTAGTTGGGCGTCTGGGGGCGATTCTTCTCAGTCTGCGTGGGCCTCGAATTGCCTCACACGGCCAATGAGTCGGCGGCGCTGACCATCGCCGGAGGGGCCGCGCTCCGCTGCCCACGATCTGCCTCCCGGCTGCCCAATTCTCTGCTTTCTTGCAGTAGGGAGGCCCGTACCGATCGGGTTACGTGCGGATCTGCAGCGGGAGCCCTGCCTGCTGCAGCCGCCTGATTCATCTCCCGCGCACAGGTGGGTCACGACTCTCGGTTGTGCGCTCG
>JAJDWM010000341.1 GCA_022825595.1 Bryobacterales bacterium
GATCCCCCCGCCGGCGAGCCACATGGTGAAGGCGAACGGGTGATGGTCCCGGCCGTAGTATTCGGTCTGGTCTCCCTGCCGGTTCTCGCGCATGGGCGTTCTCCCAAACTCCCCGCCCCATACGACGAGGGTTTCCTCCAGCAGACCTCGTTGGTCCAGGTCCTTGACTAGTGCCGCTGTCGGGCGATCGATGGCCTTGGCACGCTCTGGCAGGTCATAGCGGATATCCGTCCCCCGAGCGGTCCCGTGGTGGTCCCATCCCCAGTCGTACAGCTGCACGAACCGAACCCCGTTCTCGACCAAGCGGCGCGCCAACAGGCAGTTGTTGGCAAACGACGACTTGCCGGGCTCTGTGCCGTACATCGAGTGGACGGAGTCCGGCTCTCGAGAGATGTCCATGACCTCAGGTACGGAGACTTGCATGCGGAAGGCGAGCTCGTATTGCTGGATCCGTGACAGCGTGTCCGGAAGGCCGCTGCGCTCGTGGTCCATCCGATTCACGTCCGCTAGGGCCTCCAGCGTGAGCCTCCGGAGGGACCGGGTCATGCCCTCGGGATTGCCAAGGTACAGGACTGGATCGCCTCGCGTGCGGCATTGCACGCCCTGATGAACCGACGGCAGGAATCCGCTCCCCCAAAGGCTCTTCCCGGCGCTCGGTGTCTTGTTGCCGCTGACCAGCACGACGAAGCCTGGCAGGTCTTGGTTCTCGGTCCCCAGCCCGTATGTCGCCCAAGCCCCCATCGAGGCGGCGCCCAGACGTGCGCTGCCCGTGTGCAGTAGCAGCTGGGCGGGCGCGTGGTTGAATTCCCGCGTCGTCATCGAGCGGACGATCGCTGTCTGGTCCGCGACCTCTGCGAAATGCGGGAGCAGCTCGCTCACCCAAGTTCCGGACCGACCGGCCCGGGAGAAGCGGTAAGGCGTGCCCAGCATCTTCGGAACCCCTTTGATGAAGGCGAATCGCTTTCCTTCGAGGAGGTGCTGGGGGCAGTCGGAACCGTTGTGCTTCTGAAGTTCCGGTTTGGGATCGAAGAGCTCAAGCTGGGATGGCCCGCCCGCCATGTGCAGATAAATGACAGACTTCGCCTTTGGGGGGAAATGCGGTTTCTTGGGGGCCAGCCACCGCTCTTCGCCCTGAGTCGCGGCCCGAAGAGACCGCAAGTACATCGACGCCAGACCGAGGTGGCACCCGCTAAGAAAGTGCCGGCGCGTGGCCCGCTGGATCAGTTCGGCTTGCACGGTCATAGGGTCATCGCCTTGTCAGCGCCTCGTCTAGGTTGAGCACAACGTTCGCCGCGGCAACCCAAGCCGCCTCTAGGATCGCTTCGCGCGGGGAACTCGTGAGCGGCGGAGGCCGGAGGCCACTCAGGCCGACGTCCACATGTCTGGGAGCGTCGCTCAGCCCCGTGTGGGTGGCATGGACGGCGAGTGTGTTGCGTCCCGGGTGAAGCGCCGCGACAGCGTCGCCCGAAACCGGGAGAGCGGCATGCACGGTGGACCCATACGGCTCCGCCACCGCAAACACGCCATTGATGTACGCGCTGAAGGAGGCCGAGTTCTTCGCCTCCGCTCTCACCGAGTCCCACTCACCCTCGGGGAGGTCGAAGCTGACTCGCAGCCAAAGCTCTGGCCCGTCCCAGCGGGTTGCGGGCCCGTCTGCAGTCGCCTCAGTATCAGCATCGCCGTCCCGGGCTGCGAAGCCGAAGCCGGACCGCCCGGAAGCCCACTCGGAGTCGTCGAAGTCAAGCGACGCCCAGTTCTCGGTAGGGCGTTCCGTCGTGAACCGCCAAACCGCGGCGTCGCCGCGGGAATCCGCTACGAATGTGCGCCGTCGTCCGTCCTCATACAAGCCGCTGCCAAAGTTCGCGAGCTTGACCGCCCCGTCCGGTATGGAGCGCAGGTGATCGGCGGCATCTCCCAGCATCGTCAACAGCCTGTCGCGCTCGTCAGTTCTCGGCGCGCGCGCCAGCACTAGGCGGAACATCCTGTCGAGCCGTCCTTCGGCGGAGCCGTCCGATTCACGCGCCGCCCGCCTAGAGAGGTGCTCGGCTGCCTCCACAAGCGTCGGATCGTTCAGCGTGACCAGCGCCTGAAGGGGCGTGTTGGTCCGGATCCTGCGCAACGCGCAGGTCTCGCCGCTGGGAGCGTCGAACGTTGTCATCGAAGGGTGGGGCGCCGTGCGCCGCCAGAGGGTGTACAGGGCGCGCCGGTAGCGGTCCTCTCCGGGGCTTGGCTCCCACTGCTTGCTGCTGTACACCACCTGCCAAACATCGCTAGGCTGCCAAGGCATCACGGGCGGCCCACCAATCTTCGTGCTGAGCAGTCCGCTCGCAGCGAGCGCCTGATCGCGGATCATCTCAGCCGACAGGCGGAAGCTCGGACCTCTTGAGATCAGGGCTCCGGTGGGGTCGATACGCAAGGACTCGGCGGTGGCATCCGAGCGCTGGCGGTAGGCCGCTGACGAGACGATTACCTTGAGGATCGCTTTGACATCCCAATCGCCCTCCATGAGCTCCATCGCCAGCCAGTCGAGCAGGGCTGGGTGGGTCGGCGGCTCGCCTTGCGTGCCGAAGTCCTCCTCGGTGGGTACGATCCCCCTGCCGAACAGCCGAGCCCAGAGGCGATTGACCAGCACTCTTGCCGTGAGCGGGTTGTGATCGGATGTAATCCAGCGTGCAAGCCCCAAACGGTCTGTGGGCGCCCCGGACGGCAGTGGATGGAACGAGTCAGGAACTGACGGTTCGACGGGCTCGCCAGGGTTCATGAAGTTGCCGCTCAAGTGCAGGAATGTCCTCCGGCGCTGATCGGGCGGCAGCTCCCGCATCACCGGCGTAGACACGCTGTCCTCGAGCTCTAGGACGGGGCTATCGTCGTTCTTGTCGGCATCGGCGGACTGGTTGAAGAAGGCATACAGCGAGTAATACTCGCGCTGCGAAAGCGGGTCGAACTTGTGCGAGTGACACTGGGCGCAGCCCCAGGTCAGCCCCATCCAGACCTGGCCGGTCGTGGCGACGCGGTCCTTCACCGCCGCGTCTCGGAACTCCTCGTCGTCGGTTCCACCTTCGGTGTTGGTCATCGTGTTGCGGTGGAAGCCGGTGGCTACAAGCGCATCGTGCGTGGAATCGGGCAGCAGATCGCCAGCGAGCTGGAGCTCAGTGAAGTGGTCGAAGGGGAGGTTGTCGTTGAGGGCCCGCACGACCCAGTCTCGGAACGGCCAGATGGTCCGCAGGCTGTCCTTCTCGTAGCCCATCGAATCCGCGTACCGTGCCAAGTCCAACCAGACGCTGGCCCAGCGCTCGCCGTACGCGGGGGACGCGAGCAGCTGGTCGACAAGGTTCGCGTACGCGTCGGGGGATGGGTCGCGGACAAAGCGCGCGACCTCGTCCGGGTCCGGCGGAAGACCCGTCAGGTCGAGGGACAAGCGGCGAGCGAGAGTCGCCCGGTCGGCCTCCGGCGAGGGCACGAGACCTCGCTCGCCGAGTTGAAACAGCACGAAGCTGTCAATGGCGTTCCGAGGCCAGCGTCCCCGCTGGCCTGACGGAGGGACGCTGCGTCGAGGCGCCTCAAACGCCCAGTGCTGTTCGTATCGAGCTCCGGCATCGATCCATTCGCGAAGCGTCTCGACCTGGTCTGGGCTGAGACGCTCGCCGGTGGGGGGCATGGGGCTGGAGTCCGCAGTTACCCGCGCCAGCACACGGCTTGCCGGGCTGTTCCCAGGAACCAGGCCGGCGTACCCACCGTCGCGCCCCGTGGCTGCGTCATGGGAATCCAGCCGCAGGTTCGCCATCCGGCTTCCCTCGTCAGGGCCGTGGCAGGGAAGGCACTTCTGGAGAATCGGGCGCACGTCCCTCAGAAAGTCGGGTGCAGCTGGCGCGAGGCTGGGCAAGAGTGCGGCGATACCCCCGAATGCGGCCAGCAGCGGTATTGGACGTGAGGTCTTCGGCACGATCGTGGTCTGATTCAGGTGGGGGAAGCGGGCCCAAGCCGTTGCGTCACAAGGGCGAGACGGCCCAATAGGCACTTTACGCCGAGGCCCTGAGCCTGGTCAAGGCACCGTCCGGGCACGGAACGGCCCACCTCTCTCACGCATCGTCCAGCAGGTGCGCGCTACGACGGCTTCGTGAGCTGGACATATGCGAAGTATGCTCCCCGCGATTGGCCAGCGCGCGTTGAGAACGTCGCGGCCATCGTTGTCTTGCCCCGGTCCAGGTCCACATCGAAGTGCACTGCGGCTGCCCCGGCTGGAACCCGCCTCTTGCTCGTATGCTCCCCAATCGTCAGGCTGGCCGTGTCGCCGGCGATCGGGTAGTTTGCCGCCGGAGGCCGCTCCCTGAGGATGACCCTATAGCGGCCCGACCGGACGACTTCGATGGCCCAGAAGCCCTCGACCCATGGCCCTTCGATGGGCGCCGCTCGGATCACGCGTTGGTTGGGGGGGCCGCCCGTGTACCAGTCGAAGCTGGTCAGGCGCACCAGCGGAGCCTCTTCAGAGCCCACAGGAATCTCTAAGAACTCGTCGAACCTTCGGGTCACATCGTTCCACCACGCTTGGTAGGCACTTCTGAGGCGAGCCACCACGTCGGGGTGGTTGTCCGATACGTCCAGTCTTTGGCCGGGATCGGTGCCGATCTCGTAGAGCTCCTCACCGCCTACGAGCCGCCACCTGTTGGTGAGTGCGGCGGAGTGGAAGAAAGGCCGGGGCGACTCCATCTGGTACTCCCCGTCGCGGCGCACCTGCTGGTGCTGGATGACGTGGACCCGGTCCCGGGGGAAGTCGCCCCGGCCGTCCCTCCGCAGCAGAGGAACGAGGCTCGACCCGTCCAGCCGACGCTCGGGGGGATCGACGTCGGCCAACTCTAGGATCGTCGGCAGAACGTCGATGTGTGCCGCGAGCTCGTCGCAGTCGACCCCGCCCTCGACGCCACCGGCAGGCCACCGGATGAAGAACGGCACACGGTGCCCTCCGTCGTAGTTCGATCCCTTCCCCGCGCGCATCCCCGCGTTGGGGCCGTTCTGCCACCCCGCCGCCGATCCGTTGTCCGTTATGAAGATCAGGATGGTGTTGTCCTCGATGCCGAGATCGGCCAACTTCGTCCGGAGGCGGCCCAAGTTCTCGTCGATGTTCTCAATCATCCCGTAGAACGAGGCGCGCGGCTCTTCGATCCCCATGCGGCTGTAGGGCTCGCTGTAGCGCTCGCTCACCCAGTAGGGCGCGTGCGGCGCGTTTGTCGGCACGAATAGGAAGAATGGTCGATCAGCGTTCTCATCTACAAACCGCAGCGCCTCGTCGAAGAAGACATCAGTGCAGTAGCCGTTGAAGCGTTCTGGCGTATTGTTGCGGTAGTACGTATCGTCGAAGTAGTCGTTCCCCCACCAGTCGGCCGCCTGCGTGACACCGCCGCTCCAGCAGACGACGGTGTCGTGGAACCCCCGCTCGTTTGGGCGGTAGGGCCAGTTGTCGCCGAGGTGCCACTTGCCAAACAGTCCGCATCGGTAGCCAGCCCGCCCGAGGATGTCGGCTAGCGTGGCCTCGTCCCGCCTCAGGATCGACCGCCCGGCGTATGCCGAGGTAACGCCAGTCCGGTATGCGTACCTTCCTGTCAGCAGGGCAGCGCGCGTAGGGGCACAGAGCGGATCCACGTGGAAATCCGTGAATCGAACACTCTCGCCGTGGAGCCCGTCCAAGTTCGGCGTGCGCAAGGTCGGGTTTCCGTGACAGGCCAAGTCGCCGTAGCCCTGATCGTCGGTGATGATGACGACAACATTCGGCTTTCTTCGCTCGCGCCGTGCGCAGGACAGTGACGCGCCCGTCACGGAGGCCGCCAGGAAATCGCGCCTGTTGGGCTTTGTAGTCTCAGCCCGCAAGACCGTCGCAGGCTGTTCCGTCTCAGTCATCTCGCCGCAAGCATTCTAGCCGCCGGATGGGGCGGCGCGCACCTTAGGCTCTCGCCGGTCTGTTAGGATTAGGCCAGAATCGCGGAGAGGTGGCCGAGCGGCTTAAGGCAGCGGTTTGCTAAACCGTCGTAGGGTTATAGAGCTCTACCGAGGGTTCGAATCCCTCCCTCTCCGCCACGTAGAGCGGCTCTCGGCGGCGGGAGGACTACCAAATGCACGTCGCACCCAAACCGGGTAAACGTGAGCGCGCGGAACGCCCGTCATCTCCTCATGGGCAGTCGCCATGTTGGCCTCGTCTCCCGTTGGGCAGATATCGCCGGGGCCACATGTGTGGGTAGCTGCCCGGTCAATCAAGCCGCAGCAGTCCGCTAGGGATCCAGCCCCGCGAATGCAAGTACACTCAACCCAGTGAGGGGGACTGACCACTGCTCGCGCCGGGACGCACTCAAGGCAGTGTGCGTCGGCGGACCGGCAGCGGCGCTCAGCTGTTCCAGTTCCGGCCCTAGGGTTGTCCTCACCTTCGACGACGCGGTCAAGTCCCACCGGCACTTCGTAGCTCCCTTGCTGCGGGATCTCGGGTTCTCTGCCACCTTCTTTGTGACGCATCGATGGATGCGCGACACGCAGAACTTCATGTCGTGGGAGGAGATTGCCGAGATCTCCGAGATGGGCTTTGAGATCGGCAACCATTCTTGGTCCCATCCGAACTTTGCCACACCCAAGCATGCGGCCCGCATGGAAGGCGAGTTGGCACTTGTGGAGAACGAACTGGCTCGCGTTGGCGTAGAGAAGCCGGTCAGCTTTGCGTGGTGCGGCAACCGATTCGGGCCCGAAGCTCTCGCGAAGCTCCGTGCCGTGGGGTACACCTTCGGACGCCGGGGGATGTCTCCGGACCTCGACGACCGAGCCCTTGAGGCCGGTCCGGCATTCGATCCCTCCAAGCACGACCCGCTTCTCATCCCATCGACCGGGATCTTCAGGCCAGGCTGGACACCCGCCCTCTTCGACCAGGTGCTCGACCGGGCCGGTGAAGGGATCGTCGTGCTCCAATTCCACGGAGTTCCCGACGTTGCGCACGATTGGGTCACGACGGAGCCAGCAGACTTCGAGAGGTACATGCGCGAATTGCAGGCGCGTGGCGCCCGGACGATGGCTGTGCGGGACCTGCTGGCTTGGCTGCCCGGGCAATCCACCGAGGACCCCGCTGCCGAGATCCGTAATCGGCCCGCCGAAGACAGAGAACTCGCACTGCCGGTCGAGCTGGTACAGACACGTGCTGAACTCGACCGATGGACCGAGGTTATGGCTAGGCATCGCTTCACTGTGGACGAGGCTCGGCAGGTCGGCGGTCTCTCGGACGCGGAGGCCTTGGATTACGGCCAAGAGCTGGAATTGGCCGTTCCGGGGCCGAGAGCCGACCGGATTGAACTGCTGCCGTATCCCGGTGGTCGGCATCCGCGGGCCGGTTTTCTCGAGGGAGCGATTGACCCGCTCCGCGGCACCAAGGCAAGCGTGTTCCTGCCATGGGATCCCGAGAGCTACGCGGTCATCGATCTCCCGGAACTGATCACGTCCGATCTCGGGCATCTATTCTTGGCGCATACCCACGTCCCAACGATCTGGACCGAGCGCAACCAGTGGCTCGACAACGTGGACATGCGCCAGCCCGACGAAGGTGTGCTCGAGTTGGAGTGGGCCCTTCCGAACGGCATTGAATTCGGTTCAGCCCTACGGGCGGAAGGCGATGCAGTGGAAATGTCGCTCTGGCTCCGCAATGGCCTTGATCGAACTCTGCGCGGGCTCAGGACCCAGCTCTGCGTGATGCTCAAGTCTGCGAACGGGTTCAATGCCCAGACACGTGAGAACAAGGTCTTCGACGCCCCGGTCTCGGCCGTGCGGTCGGACCGGTCCGACCGTTGGATCTTGGTGGCATGGGATCGTTCGGGGCGCTGCTGGGGGAACGCCCGCTGCCCATGCATGCACTCGGATCCGGTCTTCCAAGACTGCGCGCCCGGCGATACAGTTCGGCTGCGTGGACGACTCTGGTTCCACGACGGGGATTCGATCGGCAGCGAAATCGAAATGGCGAATCGCGAGTTCCATCCGCTGCCGACCGCTCGGCGACCCGCCTGACATCCGAGGACGAGAGAGGCCATCTGTCGCGTCCGGACTCAGGCGAACGAGGTGCTGGGAGAGAGTCAGGCCTCGGTCGCCAATAGTTTGCGCAGTAGAATGCTGCGGTAGCGGCGGCCCTTCAGGCCGTCGTCGGAGGTGATCGAATGAGCCTAGCGACGCATCGAAGGGACTTCATCGCGGCTGCAGCGGCCGCGGGTGTGACAACCGCCTTGGCGTACCCTGCTAGCGACACCATCAACATCGGGTGCATCGGGACGGGTGGGCGCTGCCGTCGACTGATGGCGAACCTCGGACAGGTTCCCGGGACGCGCATCAGAGCGTTGTGCGACGTCTGGGAGGATGCACTGGCGCAGGCGAGGCAGATCGCCCCCAGAGACGCATTCTTCACCAGCGACTATCACGAACTGCTGGAGCGTCCGGACATCGATGCGGTCATCATCGGGTCTCCTGACCATTGGCACGTCCCAATGACGATAGACGCCTGCAACGCCGGAAAGGATGTCTACGTCGAAAAGCCACTGACCCACGACCTGAGCGAGGGAGACGCGGTCGTGCGCGCCCAAGACGAAAACGGGCGAGTCGTGCAGGTCGGCACTCAGCAGAGGAGCATGCCGCACTTCAAGCGGGCTCGTGAGATCGTCACGCTCGGCAGGCTGGGCACGGTCCACAAGGTGCGCATGACATGGAATCGCAACCGAACATCGGCCCCGGCCCGATCGTACGAGATCGACCCAGCCGCGGTGGATTGGCGCCGATTCCTCGGGACAGCCCCAGACCAGCCGTTCGATCCTTACCGCTTCCGGAACTGGCGATGGTTCTGGGATTTTGGGGGCGGCATCCTGACAGACCTGATGGTGCACTGGATCGATGCCGTCAACTGGCTGCTGGATCTGCCCGAACCATCTGTCGCTACCACCGTCGGCGACAACTTTGCCATGGACCGATGGGAGACTCCCGACACCATCCAGACGCTCCTCCGCTACCCGGGACGGCAAGTCCAGATTCAATTCGAGGGAACGTTCGTGAACCAGCGGAACAAGGCGATGGTGGAGATCATGGGGACGGCGGGCACCATGTACCTAGACCGGGGCCGAATGGAGGTGCACCCGGAGCCGGGGAGCGGCCTTGAGCCGGAAGACTTCTCTCCGGGGACAGGTGTGCGGGGGGCCGACTTCGACGTGGATGGCGAGACGCCGCACCTGCAGAACTGGATCGACGCGATCCGCAGCAGGAGCAAGCCGAACACGCCCGCCGAGGCTGGCGTCAGCGCATGCGTCAGCGCCCACCTCGGAAACCTCGCCTATCGCACAGGTCAGGTCGCGAGGATCGACCAGTTCCGGAGAGGGGGCCTTATGGCCTGAGGTTTATGCGGCTTAGGGAGCCGAATCTGTCCCAAATAGAGTCTGGAGCGTGCAACGCGGCGCACACGCGGCGAGAGATTCGCATTAGTTTGGGGTTGATCTCCCGATCCGGGCGTACTCGCTCGCCTTGTGGAGCGCGCCGTTCTCCGCTGTAGACGGCGACGCCACCTCTAGGACAAAGTCCGGCACCTTGCCTTCCTTCAAGACGTTGTACCTGCGGCGGTTCCCCCCTAGCCCAACGCCGAACATGACCTGCAATTCCGGCTGCAGCCGGGATTGGTTGCCGTCCCGCTCCTAGTACGCCACTGGCTCCATGGCAACTAGCACCTCGTCGCGGTCCCGGAAATGGTGGCCCAAGGCGTCCGTGGCCAGCCTGACAACGACCCCGTGCCAGACGCTCTGTGCAACCCAATGCCGGGTACTCGACCGCGTCGGGTTCGCTTGCCGCCGCTTCGGCCACCGGCGAGGCCACTGCCGAGTATTCTGGCGAGCCAGACACCATCACCGAGGTACCGGACCCAGTTGCACATCACCGAAATGCACTGCACGCTGCCTGGGTGGTTTCGTGCGAGCCAGCCCCTTCATAGAGACTGCAGAGACTTCGCATCGCGGGTCTGGCACTATCAACCATTCGTGTGTGGCGACTCCAGTAATATGACCGCCCATCCAGGTTGGTATTAAAGGCAGTCTTTAACACTTGCGGTCCGTTCCCGCGAATCTTGCGGAGCCGAATTCCATATCGGCCCACTCGCCTGCCAAGGCACCTTCGCGAGGCGCCAGTTCTCGCTTCCGCGAATTCGCTCCGCCATCGGCAACTGCACGCTCGGTCTCATTGCGACGATAATGGACGCGCTTGAGGTGAGGGACAGAGAAACATGAACGTCGTCCGGGAGAACATGCTGCATGAGCGGTGGGGCAGACGAGCGACTGCGTGCTTGCCGCTCGCCTGCTTGATTGGGCTGTCGGCACCGACCCACGCGCAGTCGGGGCTGGAGCCGATGATCTCGTCTCGGGTCCTTGTCGGAGAAGAGGTCTGGTCGCAGCAATGGAGCATGGATCGGTCTGAGGTTGTCGCGGTGACCATTCGGCTGGATCAGCCTTCTGGCCTGCCACCTAACGGGCGCGTTGAGGTTTCTTTCGATGGTCCGGCTTTGGCCGAGGATTCGGGGCGTGAGCGCCCCAACGATCCGACGGTACGGGCTACGAATGCCTGGGAGAAGGTGCTGCACGCGCTGGATCCCGACGTGCACGTCACGTACAAGGCCCCGGTTTCCGGACAGTACACCCTGAGGATTGGGGCCTTGCACGAGCGCCCCCAGCGACTGGGCGCGATTCCCCATGACACCGGGCTGGCTCCACTGTCAACTCCGCTGCCTGCCCGCACGCCTGCGCTTCGGGATGTGGCCATCGCCGTGGAGGTGCGGCCGCTGGGCCCGCTGGTTTCCGGGTCGGTCGTGCTTGAGGCCGAACCCAACAATGCCCCCGAGCAGGCCACGGACTTGCGGTTGTCCGACGCGGACGAGAGCGGGACGCTATATGTGGTCGGCGGCGCTGACGAGCTCGAGTACTACAACAACACGCAAACAGGCCAGACGCCCGATGACTGGTACCGCATCGAGCACACCGGGCGGGAGCCCAAGTACTTCAGTGCCAACCTGCAGCTTGTCGAACCTGTCGTGAGCGCGCGCATCCGCTTCTACAAAGAGGGCCATCCCAGCGACGAGGAACTCCGCGAGCGCGAACTCCCGAACAGCTACGACTTCTCCAACTTCAATCCCGTTCCCTACGTGCACCCGCCGGCAACTGTGATACCTGGCCCGGTCCCGGTCTATACCTACGAGGAGGGTCGGGCCATCAACGAGAGGGCTCACCAGCAGGACCGGTCCTTCCGCACTTTCGTGACCCGCCGGATTCAGCCGGGCGAGACCTACTACCTGAGGGTGGAGGCAAACCAGCCGCAGTACGAGCTGCAGGTGCGCACATTTGACCCGGCGCCATACAACGACCCGGTCGAGGCTGTCCGGCAGGCCGTCCACTACCATTTGGCCGAGATCGATGCATGGCTGATACACCGACCCCGTAACATCGCCCTCCACCGGAGAGTCCGGGATGCAACGGCACTCTTCGGCGAGAACTGCATGAGCTGCCACACCCAGAGCGCTGTCTGGGGGGTGGCCGACGCCTTCAGGAACGGCTATAAACCCGTCGGCGTCGAGCAGAACTACCGCAGGCTCGTCAACACGATGTACGAGTCCTTGCGCCTCACGAATGAACTCAAGCATGCGGCCGTCAACACGAGCGTTGCGCCCAACGACCTTGGGGACGGTCCCGCGGGGACGCGGGTAGCGGGCCGTAACATCGTGCTCCACGAGCGCACTCACGCGCCCAAGAAACTGCACGCTCACTGGCAGCAGCGGACGGCGAATTACATCCTGCAGACCGCGGATCCCAAGGGAATCAACGCTGCGGGCCGCGGATCGAACTTTGGCCCCAACGTCGTCTTCAAGTTCGCGGCCGAGGTGCTCGAGCGCGCGTGGCGCGACAGCGGGGATCCCCGCTACTTCTTCGGGATCGAGGAGAAGGGCCGCAAGATCCTCGCCACCGGGGACGACATCAGGGTGACCGACGACTATGGCCACCGCATTGAGTTCGTTCACCGGGTCTGGCCCAAGGACTACGCAGAACAGGTCCGTAGGCTGACGGGTTCCGCCCGGCGGATTGAGCTGGCCCGGAGCCTCGACGCCGAACTGCGAGCGCGGGCCCAGAAGGACATCCAGAGGCTGCTCGCCCTGCAGAGGGAGGACGGCGGCTGGGGCTTCGAGCCCGGCAAGGCTGGCGATGAGGGACAGTGGCTACGCCCTGAGAGCGACCACAGCTATCCGGCCGCGACGGCGGTCGCCCTGATCGCCCTGGAGTCCGCTGGTTACCAGGCGGACCACCCCGCAGTGAAGCGGGGCGTCCGTTGGCTGTTGCGCAACCAATACCCATACGGACTTTGGAACGCTGCCGCGGCCACGGGATTCGTCACCACGGCCTACGCCATTCGCGCGCTCAGCCGGCTTCACCCGGATCCGCTCCGTCGCCCGAAGGCCGAACCCCGACCTTCTGGACCGGAGACCTTCATGGAGTCGCTGGCCAGGGCGAGGACGGAGCAGGCCGCCGCAGATCCTTCGCTCGAGGCCTCGTATCGAGAGTTTGCGGCGAGCACCCATCCCCAGCTCCGCTACTACGGCTTGCTAGGGCTGGGGGCGGCTCTGGCCAAGGACTCGGTCGGCACACTGGTCGAACACCTCGGGGATCCAGTCAAGGCCTGCCGGGAGGCCGCTCTCTGGTCGTTGCGGCAGGTCCTGCTGGACGGCTCGGGCTGGGATGAGCTGTTCTCGGCCTACCGTTCAGGAGACGACCGCGTCAGGCAATCGGTGATGCAGGCCCTCGTCACACGGGCTCACATGGCCGGGGCCGGACTGCAGCGGAAGCTTCGCGATCTGTCGGCTGTGCTGACCTCGGGCATGGTCGACCGACACCCCGGCGTCCGGGCCTACGCGTTCAAGGCAGCCTGGCACTGGTGGGTCTGGAATCCCGAAGTGCGAGAACCGCTTAGCCAAGCTTGGATCGACGCCCTAGTGCGGGAAGAGCCAGAGGCCCATGTGGCTATGGCTCTGCGGTATTCGACGATCTCGTTGTTCATCGTCAACGGGCAGGTCAATAACATCACAAGGGCAGAATTCTCGCGCCAGCAGTATCCCGAGCTCGCTTCGCTGTTCGAAGAGCTCGCCGAATGGCGGCGGAGCGCCCTGCCCGCTGAGCGCACCCTTCTCGACCGCAGGCTGGCGGCGATGGCCGCGTCCCACTATATGGAACGGGCGAACCAGCAGAGTCCTGGGCAGTTCGCCTACAGCACTCCGGGAGCCACCGAACTGTTCGGAGAGGCCGTGCTGGCCGTCTATCAGGATGCTCCCCGCGACCCGAGCATTCCATGGCGATCGATCGCGCTTGAAGGTGCCCGAAACATCACACACAAGCCGCTTCAGGACGTGATCCTAGGCCTGTTGCTTCAGGGCGACCCGGAATCTGTTGCGGTCGCGGCTAGGGCACTCTCGAATCCCGGCGAGCTGTCGCTCCGCGCGACCGTGCAGACACTCTCACCATTGCTGGCCGTGCTCCGCGACTTCGCCGGAACCGGTCGTCAGGAGGACGCCGAAGCGCTCGCAGGCTTCCTTTCCCGCGTGAGCTGGGACTTCGAAGGGGTCAGCGGTGAGCAGGAGGCCGAGTTCTACCGGCTCCTGCTGAGTGGCGGTGACCAGCCGCTTGCGGAAGTCGCGCCACTGGCCGCACTGCTCGGCAAGCCAGCTGCTACCCCCGGCGGAGGGGGCGCTCCAGAGTACGTTCCCCTGGTGGCGCGAGTTCTCGGGGAGAACCGCTCGCTGCACCGGCGCGAAGCTTTCAACCACCTGTCTGCCGATCCAAGGTTGTGGCTTGACTCGACAGAGTGGATGGTGGCCTACCGGGAGGGCGGCCAGACCGCCCAGGAGGCCGTCGAAGGGGCTATAGAGGCCGAGGAGCTGCGGATCGAGGAACTCACATTCGGCCGCACCACTGAGCAGGCAATTCCCGGCGGAGTTGCCAGCGACAACGCGGCTCTGATCTGGGAAGAGGGCAAGGTCGGGGCGCACGTCACCTTTGTCGTGCCTGTGCCGGAGCCAGGGCAGTACGAGCTGATCGGCAGTTTTCTGTACGGGGCTTCCCACGGTATCGCGAGGGTCGACTTCGGCGGCGAACCGGTATTGGACCAGATGGACTTCTACCGCAGAGAGGTCACCTCCACCGGCCCCATGAGGCTTGGCACTTTCGAGATCGAGGGCAGCACTGCACCACTGACGGTGACCATGCTGGGGACGAATCCGGAGGCCGAGCCCGAGCTCAAGTTCGGCCTCGACTTCGTCAAGTTGGCGGAGCCGGTCGCGGTCAATGCCGGCACCAGCGGAGCATTCGAAGAAACGGATGCCGCCGACCCGGTCGCTGAGGGCAAGCGGGCGGTCGTCGCTATGTTCGTCAAGTGGTTCTCGCCCACTGCCGGCCGCCAGGCCCGGGACAAGGCATCGCTGCTGGCGGCATCGCCTACGCTGCGCCGCAACCCTGACGTCCGACGGGCCGTGACCCAGCACGTCGACAGCGAGCCGGTGGCACGGATCCGCACGCGGCTGCGCAACCTTCTCGAGACCGACGGGACGCGCTACCGGGAGCAGCTTCGTGAGCTAATCGTCGGCCAGTCGGCCGACGCTGGATCTGAGACTCGCCCTCTCACCGCCGCGGACGACTTCTTGGACGACATCCTCCACTTCCGCGACTACGTCTTTCCGGAGATGGCACGTATCAACCCCTCCGACAACCGCGCGTGCATAACATGCCACGGCGTGCCGGGCCGCGTCCCGACGCTGTACCTCAACCCTCCTGACGACTCCGGGCACATCGGCCCAGCGGAACTGCTCGAGAACTACCGCAAGCTGCAGGCGCGCGTGGACCTGGAACAGCCGGAGCGCAGCATCCTGCTTCGCAAGCCGCTCAACGTACAGACGGGCCAGGAAGAAGGGCACCAAGGTGGTGTTCGATTCGTGCCCGAGGATGAGGGCTATCGGACGCTTCGCGACTGGGCCCTTAAGCAGGCCCGGCTTCAGCATATCGCCGAGTGACCGTGGCCCAGCTTGCGCAGGCCGGGAGTTTGCGTAGGGTCGGCGCCGTACGGCCTAGCTCGCCGAGGCGTGGTACGATTCAGACAGACGTTTGAATCACTCGATGTCTGGCAGGGCCGCAACCAAGGATTTGGTGCTGGACGCGGCTGAGGCGCTATTCAGTGCGAAGGGGGTTGACGGGGTGTCCCTTCGCACCCTGACGAAGGAGGCTGGAGTCAATTTGGCGGCCGTGCACTACCACTTCGGATCGAAGGAAGAGGTTGTGAAGGCCGTATTCGCCCGCAGAATCCGGCCAATGAACCGAGAGCGCTTGGCAATGCTCGACGCCCTTGAGGACCGCGGAAGGCCGGAGGTCGAGGAGATCGTGACGGCGCTGGTCGCGCCTGCGCTGCGGCTGGCGGGCGATTCGCCCGCCCGCCAGCGCTTCATGAGGCTCTGCGCCCGGCTGTACTCCGAACCTGCCGAGTACTTGCAGCAGCTCTACATGGAGGAGTTCAGCCAGGTGATCGACCGTTTCGAGCGGGTCTTCCGTTCGGCGCTCCCGTCCCTGTCCCGGGCGGAGGTGCGCCGCCGGATGCACTTCGTCGTGGGCCTCTTGGTTCACACTATGCTGAATTCTGCGCCGGTCCGAAGGTGGACCTCCGGCGCTTGCGATCCTGCGGACGCGGAATCGACCCTCGCCGCCATTGTTAGCTTCGCCGCTGCGGGTATGCGCGCCCCCGTGCCCGACACGCCGGATTGTGTTCGTGGTGGCGTCACCTGATCCGATGAAGCGACACTTTCTCCCGACCTTGGCGGCTGCCGTGCTCCTTAGCACGTGTGCCAAACCTCCGCAGATCCCGAGACATGACTTTCAGGTCCCCGCGCCTCCCGAGATCGGCTCTCCCGAGGCAGCGGCGATGCCCCCCGCCGATCCGGAGTGGTGGACGTATCTCGACGCCCCGGGCTTGGACGCAGCCGTCCGCAGGGCACGTGACTGCAGCCCCGGCGTGCGCGCTGCTAGGGAGCGTCTCGGGGCCGCGCTCCAGGAGGTCGTCATAGCGAGAGCGGCAAGCGTCCCCGAGTTGAGCGTTGGGGCGAACCGGTTGCGCCAGCGGCAGAACTTTGTCGGCCTTCCTTTCCCTGGTCTGGCGGACCGTGTCCTCAGCAACACCTTCAGCAACTCCGGGCTCTCGTTCAACATTTCTTGGGAGGCCGATCTCTGGAAGCGCGTAGCGGCGGGCAAGCTCGGTGCCGAAACAACCGTGCTGGCCCGCGGTCTGGACGTCGACTGGCTGATGCTGTCTGTCACCGCGCAGGTAGCCAAGGCGTGGTTCGCCGCGGTGGAGGCCGGGCAGCAGGTCGGGATCGCCGACAGTCTGTTGGCCCACGACAGAGTCGTGCTGGCCCGGACTTTGGAGCGCTATCGGTCCGGGCGGCGATCGCCCGTCGATGTGCGTATCGCCGAGGCGGCCATTGAACGCTCCGAAGCCACCGTGCATCAGCGCCGACAGGCATTGGATGCGCTCGTCCGCCAAGTAGAGGTCCTCACGTGCGAGGTCCCTGCCGGCAATCTCCCCGTGCCTCGCCAGCTGGCCGAGCTCTCGGAGCCTGTGCCGCCGGGACTGAGCTCGGAGGTCCTGTACCGCCGGCCAGACTTGGCCTCGGCGGAGCGGGAGATCTTCGCGGCGGACACTCGCATCATTCAGGCACAGGCGGCGCTGAAGCCTTCGTTCAGCCTCACGACCGCTCTAGGCACGTCGAGCAACACCCTTTTGGATCTCGTTAATCCCGGACTGCAGGTCTGGAACTACGCGCTTGGCTTCGCGCAGCCGCTCTTCAACAGGGGCCGGCTGCAGGCTAATGTCCGGGTCACCGAGGCGCGTGCCCGGGAGGCCGTGGCGAACTACGAATCGCGAGTGTGGACCGCCTATCTCGAGGTCGAGACCGCCCTTGCCTCAGAGGCCAGCCTCCGGGACCAGGAAGTGCGTCTGCGGGCCGCCCTCGGACTAACGGAACAAGCTCGCGCTGAGGCCGAATCCCGCTACGAGGCGGGTCTTGGAGACCTGTTCGCCGTGCTCAACCTGCAGAGGTCCGTCCTCGAGTCCGAGAGTGGCCTGCTGAGCGTGCAGCGGGCGATCTACGACAACCGTGTGGACCTGCACCTGGCGATCGGCGGCGGGTTCGGCAGTGCGCGATCGGACGCCACTGCGGACTAGGAGGATCAAATGAGCCGATTTCGCCTCGCCCTGATGGCCCTGCTGCCTCTGGCCGTGCTCTTGGTCGGTGGCATGATTGCCAAGGCACTGCTGGACTCGTACGAGCCGCCGAAGCCCCAGCCGATCGAAGTGCGGCCGCCTCTCGTCAACACCATGCGAGCGGAGAAGGTCGACCACACATTCATTGTCGAGGCCGAGGGGACCGTCGCCCCGCGTACGGAGTCGCAGCTCGTGCCGGAGATTTCGGGGCGGGTCATGCAGGTTTCGCCGTCGCTGGCGGTCGGTGGATTCTTCGACGAGGGAGACGTACTCCTGCGAATTGAATCGCGCGTGTACGAACTGGCAGTGACGCGAGCGCGGGCATCGATCGAGCAGGCCCGCCTGCGGCTGGTGACGGAGCGAGCCGAGGCGGAATTGGCGCGCAAGGAGTGGGAAGCCGTCGGCCGCGGAGAGCCGTCTCCTCTACTGTTCCGCGAGCCGCAGATCGCCGAGGCCCAGTCCAGCCTAAAGGCGGCCGAGGCAACCTTGGCGCAAGCGGAGTATGACCTTGAGCGCACAGCGCTCCGGGCCCCATTCGCCGGGAGGGTGCGCACCAAGCAAGTCGATGTCGGGCAGTTCGTCCAGCGCGGCATGGCGCTGGCAACCCTCTATTCCGTGGATGTCGCAGAAGTCCGGCTGCCGATCCCGGACGCCGATCTCGAATACTGCAACCTGCCCTTGGCGTACCGAGACGTCTCATCTCCGGTGACGGGCCCTTCCGTAAAGCTGACCGCGCGTTTTGCGGGCAGGGAGCATTCCTGGCAAGGCCGGGTCGTGCGGACGGAAGGTGAGATCGACCCGCGGACACGCATGGTGAACGCCATTGCGCAAGTGGAGGATCCCTACGCCCGTGGCCGCGATTCCGGAAGGCCCCCGCTGGCCGTGGGAATGTTTGTGCGTGCAGAGATTCAGGGGATTCGGGCGCGAGGAGTCGTTGCCCTCCCGCGGTCGGCCCTGCGCTCGGAGGACACGGTGTACGTTGTCGGTCCCGGCAACCGTCTCGACATCCGGCAGGTAGCGGTCATGCGTCTGGAAAGAGATGCCGTGCTGATCCGAGGCGGGCTGGAGGAAGGCGAGCGTGTATGCCTCTCCCCGCTGGAGACGGCCGTTCAGGGGATGCTCGTCAGCGTCGCCGAGGAACGAGCCGCCGGAAGGCCGGGTGACGGTCTGGGAGCCGGGTCATGAAGGCACTGATCACCTGGTTCGCGCGCAATCACGTTGTCGCCAACCTGCTGCTCTTCGTCATCATTGCCTCCGGCATCTTCACGCTCGGCACCCTCAAGATGGAGGTGTTTCCCGAGTTCTCGCTCGACACGGTGAGCGTTACCGCGGAGTACCGCGGTGCTGCGCCCGAAGAGGTCGAGGAGGCGATCTGCCTGCGGATCGAGGAGGCTATCCAAAGCCTTGAGGGAATTAAGGAGATCAGGTCTACCGCCCAACAGGGCCAAGGGTCGGTCATTGCCGAGATCCACCTGGGCTATGACGTCCGAAGCCTGATGGACGACATCAAGACCCAGGTCGACGCGATTGATACGTTCCCCGACGACGTCGAGAAGCCGATCGTCCAAGAGCTCTCGGCGCGTTACCAGGTGATCAACGTCTCGGTCTCTGCTGACGCGGACCTATTGACGCTGAAGCAGCTTGGCGTTCGGGTACGCGAGGACATCAAGGCGCTTCCCGAAGTCTCCCACGCGGATCTCTTGAGCGCACCGCCGTACGAGATCTCGATTGAGGTGTCCGAGGAGGCCCTGCGCCGGTGGGGACTGACCTTTGACCGTGTGGCCAATGCCGTTCGCCGGTTTTCGGTCGACCTTCCCGGGGGATCGGTGAAGACTCGCACCGGCGAGGTGCTGCTGCGGACGAACGGGCAGGCGTACACGGGCGAAGAGTTTGAGCGGCTGCCGCTGTTAAGGCGCCCCGATGGCACCCGCATCTATCTTCGCGACGTGGCGACGGTCGTTGACGGGTTCGAGGACGTCACGCTGTCGGCGATGCTCGACGGCAAGCCGTCCGTCGTCGTCAAGGTCTACCGCGTCGGGGATCAAAACGCGATCCGTGTGGCGGAGGCTGTGTACGAGTACGTGGAGCAGGTCCGCCCGACCCTGCCGGCGGGCGTGGAGATCGCGACTTGGCAGGACTCGGCACGCCTGCTTAAGAGCCGCATCGACCTGCTGGTGCGCAATGCGATGACAGGCCTGACGCTCGTGTTCATCGTGCTGGCCCTGTTCATGCGGCTGCGACTGGCGTTTTGGGTCAGCATCGGGATCCCGGTCTCCTTCCTGGGAGCCATCGCGCTCATGCCGATCTTCGGTGTGTCGATCAACATGATGTCGCTGTTCTCGTTCATCCTCGTTCTGGGCATTGTGGTCGACGATGCCATTGTGGTCGGCGAGAACATCCACACAACTCAGGTCCGGACCGGGAAGGGAACCGTCGGTGCCATTCGAGGCACCTACCAAGTGCTCGTCCCCGTAGCGTTCGGTGTGATGACCACGATGGCAGCATTCTCCCCCATGCTGTTCGTGCCGGGAATTATGGGCAAGATCGTGCGGGTCTTCCCACTGATCATCGTGCCCACTCTGTTCTTCTCCCTAGTGGAGTCCAACCTGATCCTTCCCTGCCATCTCCGGCACTTCAAGAAGCGTCGCGTCCGAAAGCCGTCTCATCCTGTCGCGCGCGCTTGGAACTCGTTCTTCGACATGTTCTCGTCAGGCTTGGCCCGGTTCGTCAGGCGGGTCTACCAGCCCGCGCTGAGAGTCGCCCTCGAGTGGCGCTACCTGACGGTGTCTGTCGCCCTGGCGCTGATCCTAGCAACCGCCGGCATGGTGGGTGCCGGGAAGATCCGCTGGATCCTGTTCCCTAACGTCGAGTCAGACTCAGTCGTGGCATTCCTGACGATGCCGATAGAGTCACCCGTGAGCGTCACCGCGACAGGCGTTGATGTACTGACCAAGAGCGCTTCTGAGCTGCGCCGCGAAATCGAGAGCGAGAGTGACTCCGACCAGGTTCGGCACATCATGAGTTCCGTTGGCGAACACCCGTTTCGCGAGGTCCAGAGCGGGCCAGCCTCCGACGGCCGCAGTTTCCGGGGCGAGAACCTTGGGGAAGTTCACATCGAGCTCGTGCCCGCCGAGATCCGCGAGATCACCGCGGAGGAGGTGGCAGCCCGGTGGCGCGAGAAGGTTGGGCAGATACCAGGGGCGATCGAGCTGACAATCACCAGCGACCTGATCGGGGGCGGAAAGGCGATTGACCTGCAGTTCAGTGCGCCCGACCTCGA
>JAJDWM010000031.1 GCA_022825595.1 Bryobacterales bacterium
GCCTCGCTCCATCATCACGCTGGCGGCTTCGTGGAGTTCCAAGACGAGATCGAGCGAGCGATGGACGCGCTAGATCCCCAGCTGCTAGGCCTGTGCTTGGACACGGGTCACAGCCTCTACGGGGGCCTGGATCCGGTCCAGCTGCTTCGGAGCCATCCCGCGCGCGTGCGCTACGTTCACCTGAAGGATCTCGACAAGCGGCTGCTGCGCGCCTCCGTCCGGGAGCGCGTGGGATTCTATGAGGCATGTAACCGGGGTGTCTTCTGCCGACTAGGACGGGGCGACGTGGACTTTGCCGCCTTCTTCAATGCTCTGGGGGAGGTCGGCTATCGGGGGTGGTGCACCGTCGAGCAGGACCGCGGGCCCGACACGCTGGGCTCGCCCCTCGATGATGCCCGCGCAAACCGGCGCTTCTTGGCGTCTCAGGGCTTCGCCGGGTGAGGGCTCACTGGGCGAGCAGCACGTAGCATCCGATCGTGCACACGCACACAAAGGCACCGATGCCTTTAGCGTGCTTCCACGGCGTCATGTCTACCGGCGGCCCTGATGACTGCGACGGCGGACGGCTCGCCGTCGGCCATCGGCGGTCGGCCAATAGCAGCCAGGCGACCACGGCCACGAAGACCGCGCCCAAGAAGTGCAGGAAGTGGACTGGGTCCCCGGTGCCGAGCAGCGCTTGGAGGAAGGACTGCACCGGGCGGTCGAACACGACTACTAGCAGGATGAACAGCACGGGCCCGGCCAGCAGGCCGGCTTTGGCGGCGAAGGCCGGAACGCGCGGCCTGACCATCCCGACCAGGATCACGGCGAGCATCGGGCCGAAGACGGTTGCGTTGATTCGCTGCAGGTAGTTGTACAGGCTGCCCGAAGTGTCGATCATGGGCGCGATGGTCATTGCTCCGACAGCCAGCGCGATGCTGCAGCCGCGGCCGGCCGCCACTAGTTGGGCCTGTGTCGCTGCGGGTCGAAGCGCGGCCTGGTAGATGTCTCGGCAGAAGAGGGTGGCCGAGGAGTTCAGGACGCTGTTGAACGTGCTGAGCACAGCGCCGACCATGACCGCTGCGAAGAAGCCGCCGAGCCAGTCCGGCAGCACCGCCTTGACCAGCTCCGGATAGGCCTGCATGTAGTCCTCTGGGCCAAGCGTGTCCTTGAACATGTGAAAGGCAATTACGCCCGGCAGCACGATCACAAGGGGTCCCACCAGCTTGAGGCACGCGGCAATCAGCACACCCTTCTGGCCCTCCTTCAGGCTCCGGGCGCCAAGGCCCCGTTGGATGATCTGCTGGCCGGCGCACCAGAAGAACACTTGGTTGACGATCATTCCTGTGAAGAGCACGCCGAACGGCAGAAACGAGCCGGGCTCGTTCCCAGTGATGTCGAACTTCGGGCGCTCCTCGGCATAGACCGTCGAGAGGCCCGCAACAGGATTGCCGTCGCCGATCTGTGCCAGCGCGAGCAGCGGCACGATGAGGGAGGCGATCAGGAAGCCCACCCCGTTGACGGTGTCAGAGATGGCGACGGCCTTGAGCCCGCCGAATATGGCGTACAGGGAGCCTAGAGTGCCCACGCCCCACACCAGCAGCCAGACGACCTGCGACTGGCTCAGCCCCAGCGCCTCCTGCAGGCCGAATATGCTGTCGATGCCGGTCGCCCCGAACAGCAGCACAACTGGCAGGATGGCCAGCACGTAAGAGAAAAGGAACAGCGACGCGCCGACCATCCCTGTGGCCGTGTCATAGCGGGACGCGAGGTACTCGGGCACGGTGGAGAGGCCCATGCGCAAGTACTTCGGAAGGAAGTACAGGGCGGTCGCCACCATCGCGATCGCCGCCGTCGTCTCCCAGGCCGTCACCGCGATCGTATGGTTGAAGGCATCGCCGTTAAGCCCGATCAGGTGCTCGGTCGAGAGATTGGTCAGCATCAGCGACCCGGCGATGACCCAAGCCGTCAGGCTGCGGCCGCCGAGGAAGTACGCGTCCCAAGTGTTCATCGAGTCGGACCGCGTGCGTACGTAGGCCACGACCGCGACTAACAGCGTGAACGCAAGGAACGACGCGATTGTTACCGGCACGCTCTCCGACTCCAGTGGCTGGCTGCCCAGCGGCCCTACAGGTAGTCGCGCTCCTTCTGGCGCCCGCGCCGCCAATCCGTGAGCGCGCGCTGCACGGCTGGCACACTCGAGACTTCAGCGATCGGCACATCCCACCAGGACTCGTACCCGGGGACCGGCTCGTCACGGTCCGTCTCGACCACCACCACGGTCGTCCGGTCCTGGCCCCGCATTTTCCGCAGCGCCTCTCCCAGCTCGGCCCGCCCGCCGGCGCGGCAGGCGACGGCTCCAAGGCTGCGGGCGTTCTCGACAAAATCGACCCCCACTTGGTCGCCTGAGAGGTCTCCCCCCGTGCGCACGCGATAGTGCGTTCCGAATCCTTCGTTACCGCAGGCCTTGCTGAGACCGCCGATGCTGGCAAAGCCGTGGTTGTCGACCACGACAATGCGCAGCGGCGCCCCCTCCTGGACGGTTGTGGCGATTTCTTGGGCCATCATCAGGTACGAGCCGTCCCCGACCAGGACGTACACTTCGCGGTCCGGCTCGGCCATCTTCACGCCCAGCCCCGCCGCGATCTCGTAGCCCATCGTCGAGTACCCGTACTCCATGTGGTAGGTGTTCGGACTCTTGGTTCTCCAGAGCTTGTGCATGTCGCCGGGCATGCTGCCCGCGGCGCAGATCACGACATCGCGATCGCCGGCGGCCTCGTTGACGGCTCCTATGACCTCTCCTTGGCTGATGGGCGGTCCATGGCCGAGGTTGTAGATGCGATCCACCTCGGCTTCCCACCAGGCCCGGTGCTCCCGCACGCCCGCGGAGTGCTCCGCCGGGACGCGGTATCCCGCAACAAGTCCCCCAAGCTCTTCTAGCGCCGCTCGCGCGTCGGCGACCACGGGTAGCGCAGCATGCTTGTAGGCGTCGAACTCGGCGACGTTGATGTTCACGAAGCGCACGTCGGGATTCTGGAAGGCGGTCTTGGAGGCGCTCGTGAAGTCGGTGTAGCGCGTGCCGACGCCGATAACGAGGTCCGCGGCGCGCGCCAGGATGTTCGCCCCGGGCGTCCCCGTGACCCCCATTGCTCCAAGTGCCTGCGGATGGTCGAACCGGAGGGCTCCCTTGCCGGCCTGCGTCTCGGCGACCGGGATTCCCGTCTGGGCGGCGAATTCCGAAAGTGTCCCGCACGCGTCGCTGTAGAGCACGCCGCCTCCAGCGATGATCAGCGGTGCCTTCGCCCCCCGGATCCACCGGGCCGCCGCCTTGAGTGCTGTCCCGTCGCCCCGCTGCCGCCGGATCGCCCATACGCGCTCACGGAAGAGCGCTTCCGGATAGTCGAATGCCTCCGCCTGCACATCTTGGGGCATCCCCAGGGTGACCGTCCCGGTCTCGGCGGGTGAGGTCAGCACGCGCATCGCCTCCGGGAGGGCAGTGACGATCTGTTCCGGGCGCTGGATGCGATCCCAGTACTTCGATACTGGCCGAAAGCAGTCGTTGACCGACGTGTCTTGGGTCTGACCGGACTCAAGCTGCTGCAGGACAGGTGCGACGTTGCGACGCGCGAAGATGTCGCCTGGAAGCAGGAGGACCGGCAGCCGGTTGATCGTGGCCATGGCCGCTCCAGTGACCATGTTGGTCGCACCCGGGCCGATGGAAGTTGTGCACGCGAGCGCGCGAAGCCTGTTCGAGACTTTGGCGTAGGCCGCGGCTGTGTGGACCATCGCCTGCTCGTTGCGGCACAGGAAGTACGGGAACGACGGGTCTTGGTGCAGCGCTTGGCCTAGGCCGGCCACGTTGCCATGGCCGAAGATCCCGAAGCAGCCTCCGAAGAATCGCTGCCTCTGGCCGTCGCGCTCGACGAACTGGTTCTTCAGGAATTCGATGGTGGCCTGGGCCATCGTCAGGCGCCGAGTCATCGGTGTACCTCCCTTCCGACGGCTGGTCGGCCCAGCCGTGTCCGCAGCAGTTTGGTCGGCAAACTGGCCATGCTATTCAGTACCGGGGACCGGTTCATTGCACCCGCCTCAGCAGAGCCACCCAGTCCTTCCCCGGGTCCTTAGGAGGCGAGAGTTCAAGTCCGCCGGCCCGTCTCATCTGCCCCTGCTCTGCCTCGACCGTCCCGCCGGGTGCGGGCAGCAGATCGCCGCCATTCCGGGGATCGTACCAGTGCAGGGTGTACGATCCCGGTGCCACTGCCAGTCTCGTGCGCCACGCCTCCGGCATGTACGCGGCATAGACCTCGCCCTCCTTGGCGAACACGAACGCATTCCCGTCCGTGGCTAGGCCGTTCGCTGGCCACATCTCCCAGAACGGGAGATGCCCTTGGAAGAATTCCAGCGCATGCCGCGTTTGGTCCCACATCCGGTCCCTAGAGCGCCAGTCCTCGCAATTCAGGTCCATGTGGGCGAACTGGTAGCCGAAATACCACTCCACGCCAGAGCCCCCGCCCATCAGATTGCCCCAGAGCTGGTGCTTGCGGGGCTTGTCGTGCAGCGGGTCCTCCGCGTCGGGCAACACGCCGACCGCGGCCGGCATCTGCTCGTCGTGAAATATTGCCCAGGGCGCGCCCGAGGCGGCGCTGCGCATGCGCAGCATCACAGTCTCCCTGTTGGTGTCCTCCATTCGGCCTTGGATCGACGTGGCGGAGAACAGGCTCGACCCGATCAGGGCGGTGTACGACCGCAGGCTGCGAGTGTTGTGGGTGTGGACCGTAATGGTGTGCCGATTGGGGTCCGCGGTCCGCAGGAAGCCCGCGATGGCCAGACGGTCCGCGTGCGGCGTGTCGTTCTCTTCGCCGAGGTTCCAGATGATCGCCAAGTGATGGCCGAAGCGCGCCGCAAGTTCTCTCAGGTACAGCTTGCGGTCGTCGTTGAGGCCCGGGCCGCCGCCCAGCTTCTGGTCATTCTCCGTTTCCTGGATGACCAGGTGCATTGCGATCCCCAGCCTCTCCATGTGGGCGAAGACGATCTCCCACTGCGCGAGTTTGGAGACGTCGAAGCGGTCTCGAACTTCTGGGTCTGTCCAGACCCAGGTGTCCTTGCCGTCCCCGCCGTCAATGTTGTAGGTCATGAAATACACGCTGTTCATGCCCTTGGAGGCGAGGTAGTTCAGGGCTCCGATTATGTTCTTCCCCTTGCCGCCCTTCCAGCTGGGATCCCCTTCCCGCCAGTCCGTCGCGTGCGGCTGGTAGCGGTGGAGGAACCCGCTGCGGTCCGTCGACACCTCGGCGTGGCTGGCGGTGTCGAAGGTTCCGTCGAACTCGAAGTAGCCGAGGAAGTTCTCCGGGGAGTCCGCGCCCCCCTTCAGGAATCGGTCCCCATTGGAGAATCGGAGATAGTGCCCGCCGCCCGGCGTTAGGAAGCCCTTCGACGCGAAGCCGGGGGCGTCCGGGGCTTCCGGCCCCACGTCGAGCGTCCCTGAGTCCCCGTCAAAGGCGATGCCCTCGCCGACGGCTTGATTCAGAGCAACGCCCGGCCCCGAGCGGAACTCCGCCCTCCAGATCCACGTGCCAGCCAGCGGGGGCGTGAACCGCACCCGCCACTTGTCACCCGCGACAGCGGATGTCTCGGCGGCGTCGCCGTCAGCAGCGAAGAACCCGAGGGCGGTTCGCGCCTCGCCGGACTGCTGGTGAGAGAACGTGACGCGCAGGCGGAAGTCCGTGAACGGGTTGGGCGTGGCCGTCTCAGCACTCGCCGGGCCGTCAAACGTTAGGGTTACCGGTTGCCAGCGGACAGGCCTCTGGGGTGCGATGGCGACTTCGGCCGCCAAGCTAGCTGCTGTGGCGAATATGGCGGATATGGCGGCCAGGGAACGGGGAGCCGAGGGTGCGCGGGATCGACAGTGCATCGTCACATCTGCGGCCGAGTTGGTGCTGCCGTCGCGCGGCCGATGGCCCGGACCAGCCATAAACTTTAGCAGCGAGGGGGCCGGCACTCACGCATATGCCGCCAACGACTGGAGCCGGTGCAGCCGGGCGTAGGTGCCGTTGCCGGCCAGCAGCTCGGCGTGCGTCCCGTGTTCCACAACGCTCCCCATGTGCAGCACCAGGATGCTGCTGGCCTGCCGGATCGTGGACAGGCGGTGGGCGATCACGATCGAGGTCCTGTCCCGCAGCACGACTGAGACCGTCTCCTGAATCCGTCTCTCCGTGTCCGGGTCGACACTGGACGTGGCTTCATCCAGCATCAGGAACGGTCGGTCCCGGGCCAAAGCGCGGGCGAAGCCCAATAGCTGCTTCTGGCCGGTCGACAGGCCGCCGCCCCCGCTCCGACAGCGGCTCATCGTAGGCCAGCGGCAGGGACTCGATGTGGCTGGCCAATCGGGCGTCTGCAGCGGCACGCCGGACCCTGTCGGCGGGCACGGCCGGATCTTCTAGGCTGATGTTCGCGCCGATCGTGCCGCGCACCAGCGCCGGATCTTGGAGGACGACGCTGAACTGCTCCCTCAGGGCATCTCTCGACCACTCCCGAATGTCCCGACCGTCTACCAGGATGGCGCCGCGCTGGATCTCGTAGAACCGCAGCAGCAGA
>JAJDWM010000434.1 GCA_022825595.1 Bryobacterales bacterium
GAGAGCCTCTGCCTGTGTCTGACGAGAGGGAGCAGCCAGTTCGCCGCCTTGAGGCCAAGTGTGATCGGCACTGCCTGCTGGTGACGTGTCCGGCCGGCCATGACCGTGCGCCGATGCTCCTTGGCCTTGGCCGAAAGGTCCGCTATCAGTCCGCAGAGCCGCCTGTCGAAGTCTTCCAGGACCGGAGCCAGCCGCAACGTGAGCGCCGTGTCGACAGCATCCTGCGCGGTCGCCCCGCGGTGGACAAAGTCTGCTGCGTCTCCCGCCGCGGCCCGCAGCTGTGCCACCAGCTCTGCCACGGGGTGCCCGGAGGCCGCGGATCCTGCCCCGAGCCGCCGCCAGTCCGGCTCAAGGTCCGCGGCCGCTCGCGAGATTGCCTCTGCAGCTGAAGGCGGGATGACTCCGGAGCGCGCCTGGGCCTTCGCTAGAGCGGCCTCAAATTCCAGAAGGGCCCGCACAGCGGACTCATCCGTGAAACGAGCCGAGGTTGGAGGGTCAGAGAGCAGCGGGCCCAGCAGGGCCGATCCTTGGGGCGAGCCCGTCATGCGGAGCAGCGGCCGACGGGCCGAGGCCCGCGCCCGGCCTCACGCATCGAAGAACACCGTCTCTCTCTTGCCCTGCAGGACGATTTCGAAGTCATAGACGGCCTCGCCATCGCGGCGCTGGGCTACGAGCGTCTCTCGCCTGTCGGCGGGAACAGAACCAAGAACGGGGTCGGTGCGGTTGGCCTCGCTCTCGTCCGAGAAGTACATGCGTGTGAACGCGTGGTTCAGCATCCCGCGCGCGAATACCGCCAAGTGCACGTGCGGTGCTGCATCCGGCGCGGCGGGGCCGGGCTTCACCGTTTCAAAACGGAAACGCCCGGAAGCGTCCGTCCCCGACCGGCCGAATCCCCGGAACCCTGAGTCCGGTCTGTACTTTCCACCGGCGTTAGCCTGCCAGATCTCGACCATTCCGTCGGACACGGCTTTGCCGTCTCCGTCAACGACCCGGCCCTCAAGGCGGATCGGCTTGCCCTCAAGGGCTTCGTCGGTCAGATCGCTGCACACAAGGGGCCGATAGGCGGTGGTGCCCGCTGTCAAGGCGTGCGAGAAGAACGGTCCGATAGTCTGCGAGGGTGTCTGGCCACGCATCCGCTCAATCCTCCATGGGCGTAGCCGCAGATCCCCGAAGGACGATGTCGAATGTGTAGCCCAGTGCCCATTCCGGCTCCGTCAGTCTCTGTGAGAATCCCGCTACCAGGCGCACCCGAGCCGCTTCGTCCGCGGTGGCGTTATAGATCGGGTCCAAGGGCAGGAGCGGGTCGCCGGGAAAGTACATCTGCGTGACCAGCCTCTGCGCGAAGGCCCGGCCGAACACCGAGAAGTGGATGTGGGCCGGTCTCCAAGCGTTTGCGTGGTTGCGCCAGGGATACGCGCCGGGGCGTATGGTCGTGAAGCGATAGCGGCCCTCGGAGTCCGTGAGGACGTGGCCGGCGCCCAGGAAGTTGGGATCGAGCGGGGCGTCATGCTGGTCCCGCTCATGCGCGTAGCGCCCGGCGGCGTTAGCCTGCCAGACCTCGACCAACGCGTCGCGCAGCGGCCGCCCGTCTTCCTCGAGCACGCGCCCCGCGACGATGATCCGCTCGCCAATCGCCTCGCCGCTGGCCGAGGCATTGCGCGTCAGGTCGGCGTGCGCCGCCAACGCGTCGTGCGGCCCGAACAGCGGCCCAACATGCTCTCCAGATCCCGGCGGCAAGCTTACGAGCGGTTGCGACTGCGACCTGCGCAGGGTGGACTTGTAGTCACTGTGCGCTTGGCGAGGTTGGGAGTTCCAGTCCCGCGGCCTCAGCAGCGTCGTCTTCACGGCTGGGCCTTTGTGCCTTCCTGCCCTGCAAGCGCACGCTTGGCGGCCGCAAATGCTCGGTTCGCCGCCGGCACTCCCGCGTAGACGGCCACGTGCAGCAGCGCCTCTGCGATCTCGGAAGGCCGAGCGCCGGTGTTGCGGGCCGCCCGGACGTGCATTTCCAGCTCGTCGGTGTGGCCTAGCGCCGCCAGCAGTGCGACTGTCACCAGGCTCCTCGTGCGCTTGTCCAGTTCAGGACGCGCCCAGACGGAGCCCCAGGCCCCTTCTGTGATGAAGGCCTGGAAGGCCTCGTCAAACGACGTCTTGGCTCTCTCGGCGGCATCGACGTGCGCGTCGCCGAGCACTTGGCGCCGAACCGCCGTGCCGAGCGCGGCGCGGTCTTCACCCGGCAAGCCGCCCCTCCATGAAGCTGCGCAGTACGCCCGCAAATTGGTCCGGCTGTTCGACGGGCGTCAGGTGTCCGGCACCGGCCAGTTCCACGTATGCCGCGTCGGGCAGGGTCGCCGCGAGATCGCGAACGGCTGCGGGCGGAGTAGATTGGTCCTCGGATCCGCAGACACACACCGAAGGGGCGGCTATGCTTCCCGCAACTTGCCCAAGGTCCGCGTCCCGGACGGCCGCGCAGGACCCCAGGTATCCTTCCAGCGGGGCTCGGGCGAGAAGGTTTGCCCACCCCTGCGCGTCGGCAGGACGATCCCTCAGGTAGCTGCGTCCGAACCATCGCTGCATGACCTCCCGGGCTATCGCGGTCAGTCCTTGCTCGCCGACCTGCCGCATGCGGGATTCCCAGAATTCCCTCGGGCCGATGGCGGTTGCCGTGTCTGCCAACACGAGGCCGAGCGCAACATCGGGCCGCCGGCCCGCGACCTCCATGGCGATCATGCCGCCGATTGAGAGCCCGCACAGGACCGACGCTTTCCAGTCCAGTCGCTGCAGCAAGGCCACCAGATCTCTCGCGTGGTCTCCGACGGAGTACGGGCCCGGAGGATTGTCGCTGAGGCCTTGGCCCCGCTGGTCGTACCGCAGGCAGCGGTAGCTGGCGCCGACGCGGTCGACCAATGCACCCCAGATGCGCCAGTCCGTGCCTAGGGAGTTCAGCAGGACGACCTTGGGCGCCCCTTCAGGGCCGTCAAGGCGGTAGTGCAGGGTGACGTCGGACAGTGCTGCGAAAGCCATTGCCGGCGCCTGCCTTCGTTGACAGGATATTGCGCATACGCAACACTAGTCAAGCGTGGGAGCCGATGGCAGAGTTCGCCAAATCGCTGGGCATCCGCTTGCGCCGGGCCTACCAATCCCTTCACCGGCGAGCGAACAGCGAACTCCGTAGCCAGTTCGGTGTCACCGCTGACCAGTTCGTAGTCCTGAGCCTGCTGGCCGAGCGGGACGGGATCAGCCAGCAGGATCTCTGTTCGCGCTGCTACTCGGATCCCAGCACCATGGGCGCGCTGGTCCGGCTATTGGAGGGGAAGCGCTGGGTGCGGCGGACTGTCGACCCGGGCGACGGCCGCGCCCGCCTCGTGCATCTCACGCCTGCAGGGCGCGATCTGCAGGCCAGGCTCTGGGAGGCCGCGGGCGAGAGTTTTCACCGCGATCTGTGGGGCATACCCCGCAGTGCGCAAGAGGAGCGGGAGATCTTCGATCTGCTCGACCGCATCGTCGCGGCCATGGAAGGTGCCTCGGGCTCAGGGGGGAACCGATGACGCCCTACCGTCTCTCGCTTGCCTGTGAGGACGACCCTTACCCTGCCTACCGGGCGTTGCGCGACAGGGATCCTGCGCACTATTCCCCGCCCGAGCGCATCTGGGTCCTGACCCGGTACCACGATGTGGCGGGTGGCCTGCGCGACTGGAGGACTTGGTCGTCCGGGAGGCGCGGAAACCTGATCAACGACATGCCGGCGCGAATCGGCCGCACCCTCGGCACTACCGATCCCCCTTCCCACCGCTTTGCGCGCGGCTTGGTCGAGCAGGCGTTCACCCGCGCCACGGTCGCAGGCCTAGTGCCGCGCATTTCGCGGCTCTCGCGCGAGCTTGCAGCCAAGGCCCGTGAGGTCAGCTCGTCAGAGATGGTCGCCGAGATCTCGGCGCCGCTGAACGCGGAAATCCTGGGGTCGATGTTCGGCGTGCCGCACAGCGACTTCCTCCTCCTGCGCCG
>JAJDWM010000163.1 GCA_022825595.1 Bryobacterales bacterium
GAGGACCTTCACTACTTCATGGGAACCAAGAGCGGCATAGCTCTGTTCGCCTCCTCCGGAAGCGGCGCCATGGAGGCGGCCGTCTCCAACCTGTTTTCTCCGGGGGAAGAGGTGATCGTCTGCGCGGCCGGCAAGTTCGGCGAGCGCTGGGAGCAGATCACGACCGCCTACGGGCTGAGACCCGTCGTTGTGCGGAAGCCCTACGGAGAGGCCGTGCACCCTGAGGATTTGGAGGCCAGTCTCCGCAGGCACCCACTTGCCAAGGGCGTGTTCCTGCAAGCAACCGAGACCTCCACGGGGGTTTCGCACGACCTTCAGACCATGGGACCTCTCGTGGCCAGCACAGGTGCGATCTCGGTCGTGGACGCCATCACGGGGCTCGGAAGCAGCGTCATCGACATTGACGGCTGGGGGCTAGATGTCGTCATCGGCGGATCGCAGAAGGCGCTGATGATCCCTCCGGGACTCTCCTTCTGCTCGGTCAGCGCGAGGGCTGCGTCCCGGCTCGACACGGCAACGTGCCCGAACTTCTACTTCAACCTGCGCAAGCACATCGAGGCCGGACCGCGCGGCGATTCGCCCTGGACGCCCGCCTCCTCACTGATCTTGGGAATGGGAGCAGTCCTAAGGCACATCCGCGGGATCGGGCGCGAGCGACTGATCGAGAACGCCCAGCTGCTGGCGCGGGCGACGCGGCACGCGGCCACAGAGCTCGGCCTCGAACTCTTCGCCAAGAACGCAATCCCGGCGGGTGCCGTGACGGCGATCCGGGCCCCAGAGGGGCTCAGCTCGACCCAGATCGTCCAAGCATTCAAGCAGGGATTCGGCTCGGTCGTGGCCAATGGCCAAGGATCGATGAAGGGCCGAATCTTCCGTCTCGCCCATCTCGGCTACTTCGACTTCCACGACCTCTTCGGGACAATCGCCGAGCTGGAAGTGATACTGCAGTCTCTCGGCCACGAAGTCGAGTTGGGCCGGGGCGTCCGCGCCGCCCAGTCCGTGTTCATCGACGCCCGGGCCGCCAGAGCGAGCGGAAACCAGTCATGAGGGTGCTCGTTGCGGATGCCGTCGATCCCGCCGCGATCGGGATCCTGAAGGCCGAAGACGCGCTGGAGGTCGTGGTGTCCGACCCTGCGTCCTACCTCGGACATCTGGAGCATGCCCAAGCCTTGATCGTGAGGAGTTCGGTCAAGGTCACGGCCGCCGTGCTGGAACGCGCTCCCCGTCTGCGTGTGATCGGGCGCGCAGGTGTTGGCGTTGACAACATCGACTGCGATAGCGCGACAGCTAGGGGCGTCGTGGAGATGAACACGCCGGGAGGGAACGCCACTGCCGTGGCCGAGCACACGATGGCCCTGATGCTCTCGCTCGCCCGCTCCATCCCACTTGCGAACCAGTCCACGAAGTCGGGCCAGTGGGAGCGCAAGCGATTCAAGGGCAGCGAGGTGCAAGGAAAGACCTTGGGAATCGTCGGGTTGGGAAGCATCGGCCGCGAGGTGGCCCAGCGGGCCAAGCCTTTCGGCATGCACGTGGTGGCGTACGACCCGTTCGTCTCAATCGACGCTGCCCGGGATTGCGGCGTCGAACTCCTCGAGTTCGAGCCCCTGCTCGAGCGGTCGGACTACATCAGCCTGCACCTGTCCCTGAATCCCTCCACTGCCGGTCTAGTCGACGATGACACGATCGCGAAGATGAAGCCGGGCGTGCGGATCGTCAATTGTGCGCGGGGCGAACTGATCAGATCGGGCGCGCTTGAGCGTGCGCTGCAGTCAGGGCATGTCGCCGGGGCAGCCTTGGACGTACACGAGACGGAACCTCCCGCCCAGTCAGGGCTCTTGGCGCACCCGTCAGTCGTCGCCACACCGCACATCGGAGGCTCCACGGCCGAGGCGCAGGTAAAGGTTGGCATGAACATCGCCAGGCAAGTGCGCGACTTCCTCAGGGAAGGGGTCGTCGTGAACGCCGTGAACATGCCGTCGGTGAGCGCCGAGCAGTTCAGCAGGCTCTCCCCGTTCCTGCAGTTGGCCGAGCGGCTTGGCTCGGTCGTGGCCCAGACCGCTCCGGGCAGGCCGGTGCGCGTCAAGCTGACCTACATGGGCGAGTTTGGCGAGACCGATGCGGCAATGATCCGCAACTCCGCGCTGTGCGGCGTGCTCAACCGTTTCCTCTCGCGCAAGGCGAACCTGATCAACGCTGCGCGCATAGCCCGCGACCGGGCAATAGGAGTCAGCGAAGTGCGGCGCGGCCGGACGCACTTCACCAATTCGCTGAAGCTCGCGCTAAAGACGGAGCAGGTCGACCGAGAGGTGGAAGGCGCGGTGTTCCCGGACGGGTCGCCCCGACTGCTGAGGATCGACGGAATCTATGTCGAGGCGCTGCTGAGCGGCCACTTGCTGTACACCCGCAACAGGGACGTACCGGGTGTTATCGGGCGAATCGGAACCGCTCTCGGTGAGCGGGAGATCAACATCTCGGACTTTGCGCTTGGACGGGGGCCCCTGCCCGAGGCGGGCGGAGCTGCCGAGGCCGTGGCCCTGATTCGCACGGACCAGCCGCTGACGCCCTCGATCCTGCAGAGGCTGTTTGCCGTGAAGGCCGTGGTTTTCGCGAAAGCAATAAATCTGTGAACAACGGGGGTAGGGCTAATCTGCGCGGCAGGTTCGGCCGCGTCAGAACTTGACGCCCTTCTTCTGGAGGTCGTCCAAGACTCGGTCAACGCCGCGTCGATTCATGATCTTGATCGCCTTCGCGCTAACGCGGAGCCTAACCCAACGCTTACGCCGCGGCGACCAGAAGCGCTTGCGCTGCAGATTTGGGAGGAAGCGGCGGCGCGTCTTGTTATTCGCATGGGAAACATTGTTTCCCGACATGGGACGCTTCCCGGTCACAACGCATACTCTCGCCATGAAACTTGCTCCTTGAGGCCACGCCGGCGAGCAGCTCACGCCCTCCTCGGACCCAATCGCGCAGGCCCCGCGCCTTCAATCCGAAGGATAGCATGCGGTCGCGACGCCACTCAGACGGGTCGACCTTGGACGAAATCGAGTCGGCGAGGCACAAGCGATCCGCGCCGAGAACGGCAGAATGGCACGGGCCCGCCCACAATCGAGCGACATGCACCCTGACACGAGGGCCGGCTGGCGCCGGTGGGGCCGATTCGGGCAACCTCCAGCCGCAGGAGTGTCCGCGAAGGCGGCACGTGGCGCAGACCTGGCCATCGGGCACATGCCGAGATCAATTCACGCGATCCTTCCGCAGCGCACCCGTAGCAGATCGGCTCCGCGGAAGCGCTAAGGCGATCGGCAGACCCGCGGCCGGGAGCAGCGTGAACACCCACAGCACGGGAGCAAGACCTATCCAGTCGGCCATGACGCCGGCAAGCGGGACGAAAGCGATGCCGGCGAGCCCCCAGCCAAATCCCATCATGAGCGCGGCCGCAGTGCCTGCCTGCGACGGAACGAGTTCCCCGGCCATCACGACATTTACGGGTATAGGCGCGAGCAGGCACGTTCCAGCTACGAAGAGCACAGCGACCGACATCCATCCGTCGGTCGCCAGGAATGCGGCCATCAGCGGCCCTGAGACCGCGCACGACGTGATGATGACTCTTCTCCCGCCGATCCGGTCGGCGGCGGCACCGCCCAAGAAGGCGCCGCTGGATGTGCTGAGAAAGTACACGGCCAAAGCGACGCTCGCCGAGCGGAAGTCGGCTCCCCGCACTTGGACCATGTACAGCGAAAGGTACTGAGCCAGTCCGACCTGAGCGATTGAACGAAGTACGACCAGCGCGTAGTGCATTAGCAAAGGACGCCAGCGGGACCGAAGCAGGGGCCAGTCGACGGCCCGGGCCCCAGCCCTCTCGCTGACGCGGTCGGGCGGCAGGCGCCAAAGCAACAGGGGGGTCAATGCGACCACAGGCAGCGCCGCAACCCAGAGCCGCTCGAAACCGAACCGCTCGATGGCCGACGCCAAGTACAGCGGCCCGACACCCAAGCCGGCCGTGCCAGCTGTGATGAAGATCGCGGTGGCAAGACCACGGCGTTCACCGCCGAGGTGCCCTGCCCGGCTTGTGCTGTGGGGATGGAACGCCGACACGCCGATCCCGCCAGCGACTAGCAGGCATGCAACGCCGACGAGCGTCGGAGCCAGAGAGACCGTGCTGAGGCACACAGCCGCGACCAGAGGCGCCAGAGTCGTGAAGTGGCGGCTGCGGATTCGGTCGCTCAGGAGCCCGAACGGGAGTTGCAGGACTGCCGAGGCAAGGAGCCAGCAGGCCCCGAGCATCCCGGCCTGAGCCA
Organism: Bryobacterales bacterium; assembly: GCA_022825595.1. Taxonomy (GTDB): domain Bacteria; phylum Acidobacteriota; class Terriglobia; order Bryobacterales; family UBA6623; genus VXMF01. Next base: position 4,299 of record JAJDWM010000163.1, read on the forward strand.
GGCTGAGGCCGTACCGGTCCACAAGAATCGGCTGAATGGTCGGCAGAGTGGAAGAGAAGCAGTCGACCGCAAAGTGCGTAACCAGCAGGATCGCGAATGCTTCCTTCACGCGAGCGGGCGCCAATTCCAGCGCTGTTGACCCTCGGTCGACTGCGGCGCCGCCTGTGGCACTGTCGACCAGCCGCTCGGAGGGCGACCGGGTCATCGGTACAGGTCCGGGGCCCTGACGCGTGCGAAGCACGTCCTGACGGGGGGCCACTGCCCGACTAAGGCCGGATGGGAAACGCTAACCGGGACCTCAAGACGGCGGCTTGGCCCACACTCCGGACTGAATCTCATCCAGCCTGTGCTGTGCCGCGTCTCGCACATAGCGGTACTGGTCCTCGGCGGCCACCCGCCGGAGCTCCTCCTCGTCCGTGACAACCTTGACTGCCTTCCGCCGAATCTCCTCGTCCTGACAGGAGCGGAGCAAGCGAGCATAGTGGGCATCGTCCGGCACCATTGCTCGCAGGGCCGCGAACGCTTCGTGCCGCACAAACCACTCAGGGTCGCGAATGGCGATCTCCGTCAGCGTCGCCGGATCGTCAATCGACGCGATTGCAGCGACCCTTACATCCGGGTCCGAATGCCGCCACTGGGGGCGGAACCTGTCCAGCAGTCCCATCTTGACCGAATCGCCTGACCCGCGGCCGTGCCCTAACGCTAGTCGCCGTAGCTGATTCGCCAGATCTTTCGGCCGCCGTCGTCACTAACAAGCATCGAGCCGTCCTTGAGTTGCAGGAGGCCGACGGGGCGCCCCCACACCTCCCTGACGTCCGGACCCATCATCCAGCCGCCCAGGAAGTCCTGCGGGCCAGACTGAGGGCGTCCGTCCTTGAACGGGATGAACGTGACGCTGTACCCCACGCGCTCGGCACGGTTCCACGAACCGTGGAAGGCCAAGAACATTCCACCGCGGTACCGCTCGGGAAACTGCGTGCCAGTGTAGAAGCGGATGTCCAACACGGCTACGTGTGCCCCCAGCAGCACATCTGGATAGATCGTGGTCTCAACCTTCTCAGGGTCCTCTCCCTTGTGGCGCGGCTCCTCGTGAGGACCGTTGTAGGCAATCGGCCAGCCGTAGAAGCCACCTTGCTGGATCTTGACCAAGAAGTCGCTGGCCAGGTCGTCGCCCAGGCCGTCCCGCTCCTGTACGGCGGCCCAGAGATCCTCCGAGCCCGGCCGCCAAGTCAGGCCGATGATGTTGCGCAGGCCGGTGGCAACAACCTCATGACCGCTGCCGTCCGGGTTGTAACGGTGCAGCGCGGCGCGCACCGGGTCCTCCCCAAGGTCGATGTTCGAGGCCGAACCAACAGTGACGTAGAGCTTGCTGTGGTCTTCGTTGAAGAGCAGCGAGCGGGTCCAGTGCCCTCGGCCGTGCCCGGCATACGAGATTATCTCCTCGCCTTCCCCCACGGCCATCTCCGTCGCGTCGTACCGGTACCGCTTGACGGACGTGGGCTCGGCGACGTAGAGCCAGCCGTCATGTAGGGCGAGGCCGTAGGGACGGTCCAGGCCCTCGATCAGCTTCTTGGTCTTACCCTGCCCTTGGCTGACGTAGACTGCGCCGTCGGCCTGGTTCCGCGAACCGGAGTCGGAGAATACGAGTTCTTCGCTAGGCCCCAACAGCATGTAGCGCGGCCGGACGAAGTCCCCGGACAGGTACTCCTCCACCTTGAAGCCTTCCGGCAGCGACAGGTTTGCCCCGTCCGGCCGTTCGACGACGTTCGGCCGATTGGTCGCCGATTCTGTGTGGAAGGGCTCCGGCAGCCCGTCCCCCCAGTTGACGGGCTTCTCCGATTCGGCCCCCGTGGCCAGCGCCACGGCCAGCAGAAACGCAACTGTGAGAATAGAGTTGGTGCGCATAGGCTCTAGGTTAGCGGATTAGCCAACTCGCAGGCGCATCGCATCAGTCAGGAACTGCCACTTCATTCGTCCGACGGTCCGACGGCTGTTCCGGCGCCTCGGGCACATTCACGGACGGCAGCCAACGAGCCAAGCTCTCCTTTGTTCCGGCGTACTTCTCGTCGCCCGCCAAGTTGGTCCATTCCATCGGATCGACCCGGTGGTCGTACAACTCCTCGCTGCCGTCGGCATAGCGGATGTACCGGAAGTCGTCCGAGCGGACCGCATGGTTCATTCGCCGGTAGGTTGTCACAGCGGGAGTCCAGGCCGCTTCGGGATCCCTCAGCAAGGGCACAAGGCTCCGCCCGTCCAAACCCTCGCCGGAGCCGAGCCCTGCCAGATCCAATAGGGTCGGGTACACATCCATTAGGCTGACCGGGCGGTGCGAAACGACACCGGGCTTGGTCCCCTCGGGAAAGCCGGGCGTGCCGGGTGGAGCGGCGAAGAACAAGGGCACTCGGGTGGCCTCTTCCCACAGCGCGAACTTTCGCCAGTGGCGCTTCTCGCCCAAGTGCCAGCCGTGGTCCCCCCACAGGACGATGATGGTGTTGGCAGCATGGCCGCTCTCATCGATGGCGTCCAGCAAACGGCCGAGCAATCCGTCGACGAACGTGATGGACGCCAAGTACGCCTGCACGGCGCGCTTCCACTGGCCATGCTCGACGACCCTTGCGTGGTCGCGCTCCGGCCTCGCCATTCGCACACCCGCCTGCGGGACGTCGGCCAGATCGCCGTCGAACATCGGCGGCAGCTGGACGGAATCAACGGGAAAGCGGCGAAAGTAGCGCTCGGGGACGTACCACGGAAGGTGGGGGCGAAAGATCCCGCAGGCCAAGAAGAATGGCTTGTCGTGCGAAGCGCGCAGACGCTGGATGACCCAGTCGACGACTTTGGCGTCCGACATTTCCTCCGATGGGACGCTCAGCGGGCCCCAGTCGAAATTCCCGGTCCCTTGGATCCCGTTGGCCGGCCTGACCTCAGGCACTGGATCTCCCTCGCGCTGGACCCGCTTTGACGGCCAGTATTCGTCCCACGAAGCGGGGTCCGGGTAAACGCCGTGGTAGATCTTTCCGGAGCCGCCTGCCCAGTATCCGTTGCGCCTGAATGCCTGAGGGATCGTGACCGCATCCGGCATCGCCGGCCGCCATGCTTGGCGGTTGCTGTACACGCCGGAGCGGTATGGAGCTACCCCGGTCATCAGCGCTGCCCTTGAGGGGTTGCACGACGGCGAGGCGGTGTAGGCCCGCGCGAACAAGGTCGACTGACGCGCCAAGCGCACGAAGTTCGGGGTCTTTGCCTGCGGGTGACCTCCAAGCGGCTCGATCCAGTCATTGAGATCATCGACTGCGATAAACAGCACGTTTGGCCTGTCCGCCGCAAGAGCCGTCGACGCTGCGCCCAAGCACGCCAGCAGCGCTAGCTTCCTCATGCACCCACCTCCCTTGTCGGTCTCCCGGGCCGAGCTCCGACTCCAGATCCCAGCGAGAAGAACCATGCAGCCAGCAGTGTAGCGAGACAGCCCAAGGGGTTCAGCCAGAGGAAGGCAAGCCCGGGTATGGCGAGCTTGGTGACCCAGACAGTGGCCAGTCCGACAACCGTGCCCCAGAACGCCCCAACCGCCGAAATCCGAGGGAACAAGAATGCAGCAGCGAAGACACCCAGCATTGGACCGTAGAACAGCGACCCGACGAAGTTCACGGCCTCGATCAGAGAGCCCAGGCGACCGCCGAAAGTGGCGAACACACCAGCGTAGACGGCCCACCCAAGCGTTGCCCAGCGAAGAGCCGCAACCGTCTCCGCCTCGCCGATGCCCGGCCGCACGTAGCGAGCGTAGTGGTCCACAACAGTGGATGTTGCCAGAGAATTGAGCTCCGAAGAGATCGTCGACATCGCCGCCGCAAACACACCCGCCATGATCAGACCGACCAGCCCCCAGGGCAGGTGGCCCAGGACGAAAGTCAGAAACACGTAATTCGTGTCGCTGTAAGTGCCCTGCCCCGAGTCTCTCTCGGCGAGCGAGACTGCTTCGTCCCGCACCGAAGCCAAGCGACGGTCGGCGGCGAGGAAGTCGCCCCGGGACGCCGGAGACCCGCGCGAGGCAACGAACCTCGCCGCAGCCACACGGCGGTCTTCGAAGGCCTCCGCGAATGACGAGCCGATTCGGGCGGCATCAGCTGGATGCTCCCGCTCCACGCGCTCCCGCTCGGCGGGGTGGAACAGCGGTGGCGGCGGCTCGAACAGGAAGAACGCGAACACGGCCACGCCCGCAAGCAGGATGAAGGCCTGCAAGGGGACCTTCAGGACGGCATTGAACATCAGGCTGACACGGCTGTGGTAGAGCGACCGCGCCGTGAGGTAGCGCTGGACTTGCGACTGGTCCGTTCCGAAGTAGGCGAGCGAGAGGAACGTGGCTCCAACCAAGCCCGACCAAAGCGTGTACCGACTGTTCCAGTCGAACCCGGGATCCACCGCTTCCAGCTTGCCCGCCATCCCGGCCAACGACAGCGCGTCACGCAGCGACACGCCGTCTGGCAATCCCCGTATAGCGCAGACGAAAGCGACGGCGATCCCCCCGAACATCACGCCCATTTGGACGGCGTCGGCGCGCATCACCGAGCGAATGCCGCCCAGGACCGTGTAGGCACTCACGAGTGCAACCATCACCAGGATCGTGACGCGTTCAGGCAGGCCTAGGATCACGGCCAGTGCCACGGCAGGGGCGTAGAGGGCAAGGCCCACCCCTAGCCCTCGCTGGACAAGGAACACAGCGCTGGCCAGGGTCCGCGTCCTGGCGTCAAAGCGCTGCTCCAGATACTCGTATGCGGTTCGGACACCCGTGCGATGGAACGCCGGGGCAGCGACCGCAGCGATGAGGACCATCGCGATCGGAAGCCCAAAGTAGAACTGCACGAATCGCATGCCGTCTGAGTAGCCTTGACTGGTCGTGCCGATGAAGGTTATCGCGCTGGCCTGCGTGGCCATGATCGAGAGACCGATGACCCACCACCGCATCCGCTTGCCGGCGGCCACGTAGGCGTGGACAGACCGGTCCTTCCCGGAACGGCGGAGGCTGTAGGTGACGATGAGAACCAGCGAGGCCACGAGAACGAGCCAGTCCAGGCCGCTCATTGGCCGTCACCGAAGGCTCGAGTCAAGAGCCAGAGGCCCGCGATCCAAGCGGCCAAGTGCGCCAGCACGGCGGCGTAGGCCCACCGCCAAGCGGCGGGGGAACCGCCGTCACCAGTGTCGGTCTCGGGGACGGACTCGATGCGGGACTGCAATCCGCTATCGTAACCGTGGCTGGAGCATTGGCCGCGTCCAGCCGGTCTCCGGCCGGACTGGCCGGCGGTCAGCGCTGCACGCGGTCCTGTCCGGCCGCCGCCAACGTCTCGGGGAAAGCGATCCTCTGGAAGTCGGGCAGCTCATGCATGCCGACGAATGCGGGATCGGATGCTACCTTGCGCCTGTTGCCGTAGCCCTCTTCCATCGCCTTGCGCAGATAAAGTATTGCGCGCTCCCAAGCCTCGACGCCCGCGTATGCCTTGGCCATGAAATAGTAGTACTTTCCGAGGTTTGCCACGGAGCGCTCCTGCAGCAGCGTCCCGAAAGTTCCACGTGTCTCGAACACCTCGGGATCGAGCTCCAGCGCGCGGAGGTAGGCCTGCGACGCGTCCTTGTATCGACGCTTCGCAAAGTAGGATGTGCCCAGATTGCTGTGGATTGACGCCGAGTAGGGGGAGACCTTCAGAGCCCGCTTGTAGGTTCGGATGGCCCTCCGGTAATTGCCTTGGGCATGGTGCACTGTGCCGAGGTTATTGAGGGCCTGGCTGTAGGTGTTGTCGATCTTCCACGCCCGTTCGTACTGCTTGCGCGCACTGCCTAGCAGCAGAAGCTGGTGGTAGGAGATGCCAAGCTTGTTGACCAAACGAGCCGAACCGGGTTCCTGAACGATCGCATCCCTGTATGTGTCTCCGGCCTCGCGGTACATCTTGCGGGCCATGAAAATGTCGCCCCGCTTCTCGAGCGACAACTCTCCGCGGGGTACCGCCGCTCGGCCGCGCTGCGCGGTGCGGTCAATCAGCTGCGCGTCTGCCCCCACGGTGCCAGCCGCGCAACCGAGCAGAACGACCGTCCACCTTAGCTTTCCCAGCACCGCTTTCTCCTTCCTCTGCGCCTACTCACATTGAAACACACCCGATGGGAGTTTGCCACCGGATCAGGCTCCGGATCCGACCGCGTAGACAGGCTTTGTGCTCCTCGGGAACGCCGAACCGGCCCAATCCCGCGACCTACTGCCGGCAGGCCCCGACCGCTGGTGCACCCGACCGTTCGGCCCTCTCGAGGGACTCCCACATCCTCACCAGACCGTCGAGGCCGATCTGCTGGGCACGCTTGCCTGCACTTGCGTGCATGGCGACCAGTCCGGCAGGGTAGCGACCGGCCAGATTGTTTCGAAGCGTCTTCCGCGGCGAGGCGAGGCAAGCTCTCAGAAAGGCAAGCAGACCAGTGGGCGGGCAGCCGGAGCGCAGCTCGAATCGGACAAGGGCCGACTCAACGGCCGGCGGCGGCGAGAATGCTCGGGACGGCACGCGGAACAGCAGGCGCGGCTCGCTGTGAAGCTGGCAGAGGCAGCTCAGCAGGCCGAATCGCTTGCCGCCGCAGGCCACGGCGCGCTCGGCCACCTCTCGCTGCATCAGGAAGGTCGCCCGCCGAAAGGCGTCCCCGGCCGCGAACGCCGCCCGCAAGATGGGCGAGGTGATGTAGTAGGGGAGGTTCCCCACAAGAACGGCACCGGACCGGCGGACCGGAGCCACAAGCCCAGCGAGGTCGGCTTGCAGGACGTCTCCTCTGACGATGCGCAGGTTGGGCGTGGCGCCGTAGGCGCGTCGCAGGGCCGCCGCCAAGGCAGGGTCTACTTCAAGGGCGATGACCCTGTTGGCACGTCGAACCAAGTGCTTGGTGAGGGCTCCCTGCCCCGGCCCGATCTCAAGTGCCGTGTCGCCGCTCTCTACGGCAGCCTTCGCGATCCGCGCCAGAACGGCACGGTCCCGCAGGAAGTGCTGGCCCAGCTTGGGGCGCCTGCCCACACGGCGAGTCTAGCAGCGCTGCCCGGCACTCCAGCAACGCGGCACCGAGGGCGTCAAGAGCGTGGGGGCGCTGGGGTAAAATGGCGATTTGGCGAGGGCCGTGCCAGTTGAAGGGGCGACTTCGCCTGAGAGTCCTGAAGCAACGCTCCGGTCAGCGACGATCGAAGTCCCTTGGGAACTCGTCGAGGCCGAGCGGGACCGCCTGGTCTCCAGCCAGGCGAGGAGCATCAAGCTTCCGGGGTTTCGCAGAGGCAAGGCACCATTGGCCGTGCTGAACGCCCATCTTGGCCGGGAGATCGAGGAGGCCCTCTCGGGGACCTTCGCACATACGCACGCGGCTATCTACCTCGGACGGAGAGATCTACGCGTAGCTTGGGGCCCGAACGTGAAGGAGTGTCGATACAGGCCGGGCAAGCCGCTCGTCGTGCGGGCCGAATTCGAAGTGTTCCCCGACTTTGAACTGGGAGAGTACCTCAATCTCAAGGTGCGGTTCGAGCCTGAGAAGGTCTCCAACGAAGACGTGGAGGGGGGGCTCTCGGCCCTGCGAGAGCGGCAGGCCTCGTTCCACAACATCGATCCTAGGCCCGCAGCTGTCGGCGACTTGGTAGTCGTATCGATGGCAATAACGCCGCTGGACGAAAAGTCGGAGCGGTCGGAGCAGTCGGAGATTGGATTCGAATTGGGCAACCCGGACATGTCAACGCCGGCAATCGACGAGCTGCTCGTCGGCGCGGAGCCCGGAGAGACCGTCTCCGCGGAGACTTCCCGCCCTCAGGATTTTGGTGCCGCGGGGCTGGCCGACCGGACCAGCCGGGTCGAAATCACCCTCGAGCGCTTGGTCCGGCGCGAATTGCCAGACCTAGACGACGAACTGGCGCGGGACGTTGACGAGAACATCAAGACGCTTGATGACCTGAGAGAGCGCGTCCGGGAGGGGATGCAGGCCCAGGCTGACTCCCTTGCCGAGCTGAAGACGCGAGCGGCGGTAGAGACCGCGCTGGTAACGGGCCATCCGAATACCCTGCAACTCCCCGAGAGATTCTTTACGGAGCAGATGAGGCGCGCAGTGGAGGCCTTCTCGAGGGACTGGGCCAAGGAGCACTCTGGAGACCCGCCCCAAGAGATGATCCAACTCCACCTGCAACGGCTGCACAGGAGGTTGGCCAGCGATCAGGTGCTGGACCGGATCGCCACTGTCGAAGACATCTCGGTGTCGGCCTCGGAGCTGCACGACGTGCTGGCCGAATACGCGGAAGAGAATGACATGGAGCCCCGCGAAGCCGCCGAGGCGTTCGAGCGTTCGGGAGAGCGTTACCGGGCTCAGACCCTTCTGCGACGAGAGAAGGCGATGGCCTTCGTCATCTCCGAGGGCCTCCCGAGCGTGGACGCAAGCGACGACGAGGCGGCGAGTTCAGAGGGAAGCGGGCCGCCGGAGAGCAACGCGAGCGCCGATGGGCCTCCAGCAGAAAGGGCCGGCCAGAACGAGGCCGAGGAGTGAGGAGGACCGGTCATGGTCACAGGCCACCCCAGTGCGAACTTGGTGCCCATGGTGGTCGAGCAGACCGTCAGGGGGGAGCGCGCTTACGACATCTTCTCGCGCCTGCTGAAGGACAACATCATTTTCGTGGGCTTCCCGATCGACGACGCGGTCGCGAACCTAGTCACGGCTCAGCTCCTGTTCTTGGAGGCTGAATCTCCAGACCGTGACATCTGGCTCTACATCAACTCACCCGGCGGATCCATTACGGCCGGGATGGCCATCTACGACACCATGCAGTTCGTGAAGCCGGACATCACCACTGTGTGCATCGGGCAAGCCGCCTCGATGGCAGCGGTGATCATGTCAGCAGGGGCCAAGGGAAAGCGCTTCGCCCTGCCGAACTCGCGGTTTCTCCTGCATCAGCCATCGCTGACGGGCTTGGCA
>JAJDWM010000032.1 GCA_022825595.1 Bryobacterales bacterium
CTCGAACAGCTCCTTCATGGTGTCGACGAAGAGGCTCTTGCCGATGCGCCGCGGTCGGGACAGGAAGTAGTGCGTGCCCTCCCGTATGAGATCGAGCGCGAAACCGGTCTTGTCCACGTAGTGGCAAGCGTCCTCGCGAATCGTGCGAAACGTCTGGATGCCGATAGGCAGTCGACGCCGGGCAGTGTCGGGAGTCATCCTCAAGCCGTTGCGGACTCTGATTCTATTGCACGGACCGCGCTACCACAGGGATCCGCGGGCTGCGCTGACGTTGGTCCGACCTGCCCAGGTCCCAAATGCCTCCCCATGGCCCGCTGGTGGGGACCGTCGCGAGGGCCTCAGATCGTCTCTGTCTCAAAGTGGGTCAGATTGCGAGTCTCGGGGCTGAACTCGACCGCCACCAAGTGGGTCGGCTCCCCTAGGGCCCGATACCTGTCGGCGTAGCCTCTATCCTTCAGCTGGGCCATGGCAGCCGCAGTCCCGCCCCTCCCTCGCATCTTGAATTCGAATATGTATACGCGCCCAAACGCCCGCACGCATAGATCGGCTCGGCCAGCGCTGCCGCTCTCCTCGGCCCGGACCTCCGCTCCCGTCGCGGAGAAGTGACCGTATAGCACGCTCGCGTAGAAGCCCTCGTACTCCGCCATCGGGTTCCGCCCATGCCACTGATGCGGGATCCCGGCCAGCAGTGCCCGAAGCACTTCCTTCACGCCTGCAAGGTCACCCGCCTTCAGTGCCTGCATCAGACGGTTCCTCTCCCTATCCCTCTTCCACCCGGTCCCCAGCAGGTCGTCCAGCAGCGACCGATTCAGGCTTTGCCTCACCTCCCGGTTCGGGAAACCTAAGCGGTAGCTGACACCGTCGCCCAGGTCCTCCCGCGCCACGACGGTCAGATACCCCGTTTGAAAGAGGAGCGCCTCCGGTGCGATCCTGCCGACGTCGAAGGCGGAGAGCAGCTGTTCAGAAGCGAGCAACCCGTCCAGGATGTGCCATGGCACTGCCTCCTCGGCGAGCCGTTCGATCAGGAAAGTCGGCGTGCCGGTCTCGTACCACCAAGGCTTGAACTCGCGGTCCGAAAGCAGCAGCAGGACATCGAACGGGTTGTAGACCTTCTCCGCGCCGCCCCAACTGTAGCCGTTGTACCAGTCGCGGATCCGGTCTCGGTCGAGACCCTCAAGTTCCGGTGCGAAGACCGCGTCGAGGTCGCTCTCCGCATAGCCGCAAATGGACGAGTACTTGGGGTTCAGGGTGATATCCCGGAGATTGTTCAGCCCGGAGAAGAGGCTCACCTTCGAGAACCTGCTAACTCCAGTCAGGAGGCAGAAGCGTATGTGGGCGTCGCAGGACTTGACCACCGAGTACAGCCCGCGCAGGTAGTCCCTGTTTGCCTTTGCGATGTCCGGCTTGTGCAGTGCGTCAAGGATGGGCTTGTCGTATTCGTCCACAAGCACCACCACCCGCTGCCCGCTACGGGTGTGCAGGATCTCCAGCAGGCGCGCTAGGCGTTCTGGACCGCTGTCGCAAGCAGACCGGAGACCGGTGAGACGGTCGACGCTGTCAAGCTGCGCCATCAGGTTCACCTGCAGGTGGCCGGGCTCTGCGTAGTCGCCCCGACCAAACTCAAGTCGCACGACGGGGTAGCGGACCGACCAGTCCCAGCGATCAAAGGCTTCCAGTCCCTCGAACAGCTCTTGGCTGCCTTCAAAAAGCTCCTTCAGCGTGTCCACGAAGAGGCTCTTGCCGAAACGCCGCGGCCGGGACAGGAAGTAGTGCGTGCCCTCCCGTATGAGGTCCAATGCAAAACCGGTCTTGTCCACGTAGTGGCAGCCGTCCTCGCGAAGCGTGCGAAACGTCTGGATGCCGATAGGCAGGCGACGCTGGCCAGTGTCGGGAGTCATCCTCAAGCCGTTGGGACTCTGATTCTATTGCACCTGCCGCATCCCAGGGGCTGCCTTCCCCGAAACTGACCCTCAGGATCCGGTCCCGGATTCTCGACGGCATCGCTGTCCCTCCCGGCCCATCGTGGCCAATTCACCCCTTTCCGCACCCTCGTAGGCTGATTCGTCGCGAGCTGTGCAACCTCTGCGAGCAGCTTCCTCGGACGAGCGAGAGGACCGTTTCCGCCTACGAAGCCGCCGCCCGATCCATCGAAGGAATCGAGAAGTACCTGAGAGTGCACGCCGTGTTCGCCGGCGTGATCACCGAACGCCAAGCTGACACCGGCGCGCACACGACACCCTGTTTGTTCCCGCGACGGCCATCCAGGCAACCTCCGAGCGGATCTTCGTGGTCCCCGTGACGAATGGCAGGGCCGGGTGGGTCGATGTCCGTCGCGGGATGACGGAGGGCGACTTGGTCGAGGTATTCGGGAACATCGGCGAAGGAGGCCGGATCTTGCTGGGCGGCACAGACGAGATCAGGCCCGGCACGAGCGTCTTGCCGCGATAGTGCCCGTGAACGAGAGTCGCGTTTCTGATGCGCTGCCGATCCGGCGGAGGGTCGGGACAGAATGCCGGCTCGGTCGAGCGGATGTGCCCCCCCGTCCGGGTGGCAGCGATCCCTCGGGCAAAGTGATCGGAGTCTCATTGCTCGTCCTTGACAACCGTTCCGACGCAGGTTCATGTGCGGCTGTCGGCAGATCGAGCATCCGGATCGGCGAAGAGCGGCCAAGTAGAAGTGGTCAACGGTCTCCGCGGGACGAGCAGCTCGCAACGATGGGCGTCGGGGATCCCCACACAAGTTCGGCACTTGGTAAATCCAGCCTTGCGACCTTACTGCGGATCGCCCCAAGGTCGCGTAGTCAGACTCACAAGGGTCCCAAGTGGCTTGGAGGTCGAATTCCTCACACTCCAGAGTGACGGTGTCAGCACAGTGGGAGGCGGAGACAGGAAGCAAACCGGAATATGATTGTTGACGGAAGCGTTCAGGCGATGTCGCGTTCGTCGCCGGTGACAGGACCGCGGAGCAACACACCCCCGCTGCGGACAGACGCCGTGGCTGGCGATGGCACACGACGCTAGAGAAGTGGCGGCGGTCCGGTCGTACGGCAGGCCTGCGACGGATCCACCCGGAGCATCCCGGGACATGAAGTCGCCCGCTAGGGACATGCCGTTGGAGCTCGAGCGAGTCGACCCTGACTCAGCGGAAGTCCGGCGGGTCATAGACGGCCTGTTGGCTGTTGCAACGGATCGATGACTGTGAGGAATGGGAACTTAAGAAGATCTCTATCGCGAGTACAGATTCGGCTTATGCCCTGTTCGCGCATCAGCACGGCCGTGTGAAGGTCGTGCATCATATTCCCCCGGAGACTAGGCAGCTCGGACAGTGTCTGGGAAAGCAAGGCGGAGTGACGTCGAGTTTGGACCAGCAGCTCGAACCCGGGCGATTCCAGCAGCTCCGACAGAAAACGGTGTGCATCCTGTGGACGCCACGGCGTTTGGAGTGCGCGAGGGTGTGTAGTCGCTCCGATGAATTCGTAGCAGACGCTCCACGTGAGAAATGTTGGGGAAGGATCCCGGCGCGTCTCTGATAGCCACTCATTGCAAGGGAGGTGGGACGCTGAATCCTTGTTCGCGGCGTACACCAGGACCTTGGTGTCAAGCACCAGCATGTCACCCCTCTTCCATGGCCCTGTAGAGTGTGTCGCGGTTGGAAATATCCACCAGCTCCCTTCCACCGTTCCAAGACGGCAGCGGCGAAAGCTCGGTTGGTGACGGGTTGGGCTGTGTGGGTTCGGCAAGGATCCGCCTGAGACCTGCTTCCACGAGCAGGGATATCGTCGTACCTCGTCGCGCGGCCTCTTCTCGCAGCCGCTGCATCACTGAATCATCGATGACCAGTGTCGTCTTCATATGGAGGGCCACATCATAGCGGAACGGTGTGTCTGACTAGTCGGGCATGGGCAACCTAGGCCTCTGGTCCGACGATTCTGCACAGCCGCCAGGCATCGGCGCCCGGCGATCCGGAAGAGCCGGGCGTCGGCATGGCACGTCCACGGTCCCCTGCATCACCCTCCGCAACGAGGAGCCGCCTACGGTCCGCGTCCAGTTCCGGGAACTGACCATTGCGGACACCTTGACCTGTCTTGCCCAGACGATCGTTCCCGGCAAGTGGGTCGAAGTTGCCGATCCGCAAGACCCGCGTAACACCCAGTTGGAGCGCCAGCTCCGCACTGTGCGGTCTGTTGGCCGATCGCTCTTGACGGAGCTCTAGGTCGCCAGTGCGTCCCGGTGCGTGCCCGGGTTCCGGCTGTTCCTGGCGGCGGCCGTCCCGAAGGAGCGCACTGCCGATTTGACGGAGTTCTCGTAGGGCACGACCCGATGGATTGCCCTTGAGTCGCTTCCGAGACGGCTCGGCCAGTTGGCGCGTCTGGTATTGGTGGTAGACCATTCCAGAGTCGCTGCGCTCGGCGGTGGAGGCACAGGGCCGAGGTGCTTGGGAGTCTACGCGTGGCGTCTAGCGCAGGGCGATTGTGAGCCTGCGTATGGCACGGGGGTCCGCACTTCCACGGTGCGACAAGAAGAGTCACGATCCCTTGGCGAGAGGGGCAATCAACTTGGAAGTCCGTCGCGCGCTTGAGAACGGGGCTCGTCCGTTCCCGGCTGCTTGTGGGGAAGTGGCACACTTCACGGCCGGTGTGGCGCATCTGCGGCCCGCGCCTGTGGCCACCTCTCGGTCACATACCCCACACTGTGATCGGGGGTTGGTCCGGCTCGGGGTCTTTCCGGAACACGCGTTCTTCCCACGACCGCCCCGGCCTCATGTCGAAGACCACCAAGTGCCCGGACTGGGCGCCGCAGCGGTCCATGTACCAAGCCGTCTGCTGCAAACCCTCGCGGATGACGCGCTGCAGCCCGGATTTCTCGCCGACCACCTTGCACTCGATGACGTGGTTGCTCGCAGGGGACGCCAGCGCCTGCCCGGGCAGCGGCCATTCGATGAGCAGGTCCGTTCGACCGCGGGCGACGGCATATTCGCGTGTGATGCGCCCGCCGCTGTTGACCACCCGTTGCAGGTAGGCGTGCAGCACGAGCTGGGGGCCGGCCTAAAGGTGGCCGTACCTGTCCACCCAAGACTCCGAATGCCGCCTGAAGTAGTCCTGGAATGCGGCAAGCAGTTGGCCTACGTCCAAGCTCCCCTCTTCGCTGACATACCAAGCCGGGGAAACTAGGCTCTCGAGTTCCGACTCTTGGGCCACTGTCAACTCTCGGGGAATGACCTCTGCGTAGATCGGGTTTGCCATGCGCACTTGGCCCTGGGCGGCGACCAACCCGAGGTCGCGGACATAGTCCAGGTCCCGATGAGAGTAACCCGCATTGACGGACCCGCCGAGCATCGGCAGGACCACGCGCCGGACACGTTCCTCTTTGAGCTGGTTAGCTAGCTGGTCGAGGTGGGTGACCCGGTGGAGTATCAGGGCCTCCTTGGCACGATCGATGGCCGCAATCCCAATAGGCCGCGTGCGGTCCCGTCCGGCCCTGTCCTTGAAGCAGGCCTGGTAAGCCAGTGCGTTGACCAGCCAAGGCTGGCCTCGGGTGAGTTCCCAGATCCTCTCAACCGCGTCGGCCTCGAACTCTTGGCCGGTCTCGGCGGTGTGCTGCGCGAGCAAGGAGCGCACTTCGATCTCGCTGAAGTCCCCGAGCCGCAGGGATTCGGCCTTGATGTTGAAGGCGCTTCCGCCGGTGATATTCGATCCGAGCGACCCCGAGAAGATGCGGTAGTCGCGGACATCCCGCACTCCGCACAGAATCACGCTCTGCGGGAAGCCGTCCGGCCTCTCGTCATAGCCCGCCCTGAGCTGTCGCAGCACAGAGATGAGCGAGTCGCCCTGAAGGGCGTCGATCTCGTCGATGAGCAGCACTAGAGGCTTGTTGTCCCTCTCGGACCAGAGCGTGAGCATCCGGTTGAGGACGCTGTCTGGGGCGTGCCTGGCCAAGAGTTCCTGCGCGCATGAGTCGACGAAAGGATCTCCCAGCGTCCGGTGGGCACGCTTGCCGAGCTGGTC
>JAJDWM010000536.1 GCA_022825595.1 Bryobacterales bacterium
CTTGGATACCGGCCAAAGCCTCCAGACTGTTTCGACACTCTCGGGAATCTACCTGCTGGGGAACGTGCCAGTAGGAATCTACCGGGTTGAGGTGGCGCTGGATGGCTTCAAGCGTTTCGTGCGGGAGCCCGTGAGCGTGAATACTGCCACCGCCACTGACGTGAACGTTGTCCTAGAGGTGGGGGATGTTACCGAGAGCGTCACGGTGGAGGCGACGGCGGCTCCCTTGCTGAGGACGGACAACGCGGAGTTGAGCACGGTCATGGAGCGCAAGCTGATGATCGACTTGCCGCTAGGCCTCAGCGGGAAGTCCACCGGGGCTGGGGCTTCGGGACGGCGCGAGATCGGCCAGTTCACGTTCCTGACCCCTGGAGTGAGCGGCGGCCGGGGGTGGAACAGGCACATCCTCGGATCACCGCAGTTTTCGGGTCAGGACATCATCGATGGCGTCCCATTCACATTGCTGGAATCGCCCGGCCTGACTGACCGCATGGGGCCACCATTCGAATCAGTGCAGGAGTTCAAGGTGAGCACGACGATGTATCCGGCAAACCTCGGCCGGGGCGTCGGCATCACGAACTACACGCTGAGATCCGGCACTAACCAGTTCCACGGCAACGCCTTCTGGTTCTTCCGCAACGACAAGCTTGACGCCAGCGGGTTCTTCAACACCACAAGGCCGATCGTCAGGCAGAACGAGTTTGGCGGGAACGTCGGCGGGCCCATAAGGAAGAACAAGAGCTTCTTCCACTTTTCGTGGCAAGGATTCAAGCGCCGCGGCGGGACCGGCACGCTCGGCCTGCTGACGATTCCCACGACCGATTTCCGGCAGGGCAACTTCAGCGCGCTGACCGATCCGTCGGGCAATCTGCTGCCAATCTTCGACGGCGCCTCCACCCGTGCGGACGGCCAAGGCGGCTTCGTGCGCGACCAGTTGGCGAACAACACGATTCCGTCGAGCCGCATCGACCCAATCGCGGGCCAAGTGATGTCCATGCTCCCGCAGCCGGACCGAGCTGGCATTGTCGACAACTGGGTGAATCGATCTTCGAACCCCACCGATGACGACTCATTCGCCCTCAAGTTCGACCACGCGCTGTCAGAGAATCACCGGCTGAGCGGCAGCTGGTGGTATGCCAATCTGCGCATTTTCCGTTACTCGGCTTGGGGCAATCACCCGCTCGACACCGGCATTCGCACGCCGACCCAGACGTGGTCGCTACGGGTCAACTATGACTGGGTGGTCACTCCGACATTCCTGAACCACCTCTCTTGGGGATACTCGAACTTCCGGATTCCGCGGACCGGGAACGTGCTCCACGGGGGGAACATACTCGGCGTGCCTGGACTGCCGGACGACATCGAGGTGCTGCCGGCATTCCGTCCCTCGGGGTATCTGGCCATGGGCAATGCCGGGGCGGGCCCGGAGTTCAGGATCAATCCCACCACCATCGTTTCTGACACCGCCACCTGGACGAGAGGCAAACATCAGGTGATGTTCGGGGGCGAGGTGTGGGTCCAGAGCAATGTCCGCCGAGTCAACGCTTGGGAGGCCGGGCGCTTCGATTTCAGGAACACGGCGAGCAGCCAACCCAATTCGCCGAATTTCAGCCGCTGGGGGGACGGCCTGGCCAGCATGCTCCAAGGCGACGTATTCAGCGGACTTCGGCTCGTCGGACCAATCACCGGCAACTATGAGGGTGACTACTACGCGTGGTACGCGGAGGACAAGATCCAGATCACGCCCAAGTTCACGGCGAGCCTGGGGCTGCGCTACGAGATCGCCCGCCCAGTCCGCGAGCGCGACAACATCATTTCCGCAATCAGCCTAGGCCTAGCGAATCCGGCGGCCGGCGGCATCCCGGGAGCCTACGTGTTCGGTAACGATTCCGTCGTGCCCCCCGTCGACATGAGCAACTGGGGCCCAAGGGTGGGCCTTGCGTACTCGGTCAACGACAAGACCGTCATTCGTGCGGGAATCGGGCTGATCTACACCCAGAGCAACTTCGCCAACAGCGGTGTGGTGGTCGGGCAGCCGGAGCTCAAGAACGGCTATGTAGCGTTCGACTCTCCCACATCCCTGGACAACGGGGTCAGCCCCGCCTTTGCCCTCCGCAACGGCTTCCCGGCGTTTACCGGAGTACTTCCGAACCTCGATCCCGGCATATCGGTCGGCAGCACGGCGGAGTGGGTCAACCCGGACGGTGCCAGGCCCCCCTATACGGTGAACTGGAACTTCAACATCCAGCGAGAGCTGGTTGCGGGCATCGTCGCTGATGTGGCTTACGTGGCAGTGCGAGGCACTCGCTGGCCGTCCAACCTCCTCAACCTGAATCAGGTGCCCACGGCGCAATTGGCACTGGGCCCGCTCCTGCGGCGGCCGCACACCGATCCCGAAGCCGTCGCGGCGGGCATAACCACGCCCTACCCTGGCTTCACCGGCTCCGTTGCACAAGCCCTGCGCCCGTACCCCCAATACAACGCGCTGGCCGTCAAAGCCCACCCGGTCGGAAACAGCAGCTACCACTCGATGCAGGCCAAGGTCGAGAAGCGCTTCGCGAGGGGCTTGGGCTTCCTAGTGACCTACACCATGTCGAAGAACATCAGCGACATCAACGCCAACGCTTGGTCGATCCAAGATCCGAATCCAATGGACGCGGAGCGCGGGTATCTGGAAAAGTCGATCTCGCCGATCGACAGGACACACACGATGGTCGCGAATTGGATCTACGAGCTCCCGTTCGGAAAGAACACCGACGGTGGGGCCGAGAAACTCCTTCGTGGCTGGGAGATTGGTTCGACGATCTTCTTCGAGAGCGGCCCCCCTCTGAGAATCCTGGGAGGCCCCCCACTGCCGCTCTTCAATGGCGGCAACCGACCGAACCGTGTGCCCGGCGCCTCAAGGCGAACGGGCGTGAGCAAGGGTGCCCTTGATCCCGCCAGGGACCTGTACCTCAACGTCGATGCGTTCGCGCAGCCGGCCGACTTTACCTTCGGAGACGTTGGAAGAGTGGAGCCAGACCTGCGCGGATTCTCGTACTACGGAACCGACCTGTCGGTTTCCAAGCGCACCTACATTCCGGCAATCAGCGAGGCATTCAACATCGAGTTCCGGGCCCAGTTCTTCAATCTCTTCAATCAGGTCGTGTTTCAGAACGTGGCGACAAACATCAATAGTCCACAGAGCTTCGGGAGGGTGAGAGGACAAGCGAACCAACCTCGGAACATAACGCTGGTGCTAAAGGTGAACTTCTAGCGAGAGCGGGGGGCGAGCAATGCCTAGGAAGATGCCACCTCCCACCGGCCCCGGCCCAAGCGCTCTCGGCAAAGCTGGAGCGCTGATGTCTCGAGCGTTCGCCGGGATCGGCATCCTCACGTTGGCGCCATTGCTGGTGGCCGGAAGCTTCATCTGCGGGTTTGTCGACACCAAAGGCAGGCCCCTCAAGAATGTGGAGACGCGGCTGACAGCCATCCAGACCGATTCTCTCGAGCCGCTGCCACCGCTGTACCGCAAGTCCACCGACGAGGGTACAGTCGAATACCCCGAACTCCTCAGCGGTCAGTATGTTCTTGAGGTCCAGCTTCGCGGGTACGTTCCCTTACGGAAAGTGCTGACGGCGGGCGTCGACGTGGGCCTCCGCCGGACGCTCCTCAAGACGAACGACTTCGAACGAGTCGAGAAGCAGGCCCATCGTGCCTTGGACGAGGGAGAGTACGTTGAGGCGATCGACGGTCTCAGCAGGCTAGCAAGTCACTACCCGGAGGACGCGGTGCTCCATGACGGCTTGGCCAGAGCGTACGCAGGGCTCCTCGACGGGCAGAAGGCCCTCGAGGAGGCGCGACTCGCCGCGAGCCTCGACCCGGAGAAGTTTGCCGACGCGGAACGGCGCATACGGAAGACGATCTTAAGAAACGAGGGGGAGCAAGCCCTGCAGAGCTTCAACCTGAAGGTCGCGGAGGCGGCATTCGAGGCCCTGAGGGATCTGGAGCCGACCGATTCCGTTGCATACGAAGGCTTGGCTCTCGCATACGGGCACCAAGGCAAGCTCGAGCAGGCGGTATCCTCGATTCGCAAAGCGATCGAACTTGACCCCGACAACCCCAATCTCGAGCAGATCCAGCGTGTCCTCGAGGGCCAGACTGGGGGCAACTGAAGAGTTGCGCCGTCGAATGGCGGTCAGATCGACATCGGCAGCGAACTGCTTGGGAGTTGCCCTAGCGTTGGCCGCGTTCACCGCCCAGCACATTCACGGGCAATCGACTCTGCGGTTGGGACTGGCTTTGCCGCCTCCGCCAGAAAAGCTCGGCCCGGCGGGCCAAGCATTCAGCCAAGAGCTGCTCGGCCTGATTCGAAAGGACGAATGGGCTGCCGCGGCGAATCTCGCCGAGGCAGTGACACGGTCACCGGTGGGAGATCCAGTCCTGAACTACCTGCTGGGCGTCGTGCACTGGCAGAGGGGCGAGAGAATCCAGGCGATCCAACGACTGCGAACAGCCGAGACGCAAGGGCTGCGAGAGTCGTACCTTCACCAAGCGCTCTGGCTGGCGTACTACGCTGCTAACCAGTTCATCCTATTCAGGCAGCAAATGCAGCTCGCAACCGCCCTAGAGCCCCACGACCCTAGACCGCACTTCCATCTCGGGCGCCACGCAGAGTCGGTTGCTGGTAACTCGGCGGCAGCGATGCGCCACTTCGAACGGGCGGTCTCCCTGGATGCGTCGGACGCCCGGAGCCAAGCGTGGTTGGCGCTGAGCCTGGAGAGAATGGACCGCCGGGAGGAAGCGGCGGAACGTTATCGGCTGGCCGCGCGGCTCGCCACCACGCGCGGGGAGATGTTCAGCTGGCCATACCGAGGGCTAGCAAGGCTCGCGTTGGGATCGGACCCGTATAAGGCCGAGGAATGGGCGCTCCTGGGCGTGAAAGCCGAGCCCGAGGTTGCCGACAACCACGCGGTCCTAGCCCGGGCGTACGAGAGAGGCGGGAAGCTCCGGCTCGCAGCGGAGGCCGCGTCGGAAGCAGTCCGGCTCAACCCGGACAATGAGGTGTCCCACTACCTGCTGTATGGAGTTCTGCGGAGACTGGGACGGCCGGACGCCGCCGACGAGCACTTGAGCCGCTTCCGGGCCCTGAAGAGGGTCTATGGCGATTAGGCTTCGCGCCGGCACATGGGTGCAGGCAGTGGTGGCCGCGACGC
Source organism: Bryobacterales bacterium (assembly GCA_022825595.1). GTDB lineage: Bacteria > Acidobacteriota > Terriglobia > Bryobacterales > UBA6623 > VXMF01. Next base: position 5,196 of record JAJDWM010000536.1, read on the forward strand.
TGCCGTGGTTCCCTCCGTCCTCGAGCGGGCAATTCGGGCCGGTCCTAGACCCGGAAGGCGCACCGCAGGCCGAAACGCAGGAAGAATTCGACGCGTACCTCGAGATAGTCGCAGCCGAGGGTGACTCCGAGAGGATCGCTGCGGCTGAGTCGTTCGCTGCTAGCTATCCATCGTCGGCCCTATTGGGGCAGGCACTCGTCCACGGCATGGAAGCCCACAGGGCCACGGACAATGTTGAAGCGGTCTTGCGGACGGGACACGCCGTTCTCAACCTTCTCCCCGACAACCTAAGATCTCTGCTGACCCTTGCCTCGGCGATCCCGAATGCCGTGGTAGACCCCAAATCCCAAGCCAGCCTCCTCGAGAGAGCGGAGGCCTATGCCATACGTGCCCTCGCCGTGATGGAGGCGAAGAAGATCCCGAGAGCCATACCGCTCGACCAGTGGAACGCACTCCGGGCCGAGATGGGTTCCGAGGCGCACGAGGCCATCGGCCACGTCGCCGCAAAACGCGGGGACGTAGGAAAGGCGGTCGAAGAGTTTCAGCGGGCCATAGCCTTGAGCCCGGCGGAGTCCGGCCGCCAACACTACAGATTGGGGGCCGCGTTGGCGCGGATGGGCAAGATTGCCGATTCCAGAGAGGCATTGCTCCGCGCTGTAGAACTGGGTCCTGAGCTGATTCGAGTACGTTCCAGAGAAGAGCTTCGATGGCTGGAGAGCGCGTCGCCGGGACGTGTGAGCCGTTAGATGTTGGGGGCTTTGGGGCGCTTGGGCGTTCGCCATGTCACGGCGAGAGCCCCGACAGTGGGAATGCGGTCGCACGAGCACTCTTCACGCCGGGGCAACCTGTCTAACTGACGCAAGCTTCCGCCCGAGGAGCGCGGCGCGAGTGGCCTCAGGCAGGCCGCAACATTCGACAGCGCGATCTCTCTTTCGTTAGCTCGCACAGGCCGACCACCATGATTCCCCGGTGAAGAGCCTATCGCAGCGTTCCAGAGCACTCGGAACTGTAGGTGGTGTCTGCGACACTATCGTGGAACGCCGAATGGAGGTAGAGCAGATGCACATCGTCAATCGTCGCTTCGTCGGGTTGCCCTGCGTGCTCGCCTTGGTGGGCCTGTGGGCGTGCCAGCCCACGAGCGAACCTGCCGAAGAGCCGCAACAGAGTGCGGAGCCGGCCGAAGCCGCCAGCCCGGCTCCAGAGTCGGTGACCAAGGAGACAGTCGAGCGCTGGATGACGGATCTTTCGAACTGGGGGAGATGGGGCGACGCCGACGTCTTGGGAACCGTAAACCTGATAACGCCCGAGACGCGGATCCGTGCTGCGGCTCTTGTGCGCGCCGGTGTCTCGGTATCGATGGCGCACGATGCGCTGACAGAGCCCGCGCTCGACAACCCGTCGCCGTTCGAACTGGAGGTGACGACGACCGGGCTCGACGCTACTCCGGCCTTCCCGTTCTGCGTGGATCGGTTCAGCGTCCTGTACCACGGGTTCGGGACCACGCATCTGGACGCGATCTGCCACATGTTCCACAACGGGAGCATGTTCAACGGCCACTCGAAGGACGAAGTGACCGAAGAGGGAGCGCGGAAGTACTCCATCGACCACATGAGGGACGGCATTTTCACCCGGGGGGTCCTGATGGACATCCCCCGCCTGAAGGGAATCGCCTATCTGGAGCCGGGGACGCCGATTTATCCGAGCGATCTGGAGGCATGGGAGGCGACGGCGGGGCTGAGCGTCCAAAGCGGGGACGCCGTCCTGATCCACACCGGACGCTGGAAGCACAGGGAAGAGGTAGGGCCTTGGAAGATTGAGGAACAGGCGGCAGGCTTGCACGCCTCGTGCGTCAAGTGGCTTCGGAGCCGCGACGTTGCGATTCTCGGAAGCGATGCTGCTTCGGACGTGATCCCCTCAGGCATCGAAGGCGCCCAGCTGCCCGTTCACCAACTTGTCCTGGTCGCAATGGGCATGCCGATATTCGACAATCTGGACTTGGGTGCGGTCAGCGAGGAGGCCGCGCGACAGGGCCGCTGGGAGTTCCTCCTGACAGCGTCGCCGTTGCGAGTGGTTGGCGGCACGGGGTCTCCATTGAACCCGATTGCGACGTTCTGACCGCGCGTCGCCACGTACGGACCGCTACGGAACGCGAGCGAGTCTCGCGCATGACGATTGGGATGCCTGCCCACAATCTCGTCCACTCTGCGGACGGTTCCGGCAGTCCGCAACAGCATTCGGCCGAGAACTGATCTTCATCGCGAAGCGGCGACGCTGCGTCGCCAGTCGGCGTCGTACCGCCAGCAAAGCCCCACGGACTGTCGGGTGTCACCCGGCACAGCATGCGAAGTTCACAAGCGTCGAGATTCGTAGGGCCCGCACCGGGACACTCCTTGGCGTCAAGGTGAATCTGCTGCCCGCGTACCTGCGCAGTGTCCATTTGGTCCAGCGAATTGCCCAATCGGCGGACGGAGCGAGGGACGGCGCCGATGTAGCTCTACCGCGTCCGGAGGACAGGGAACGGCACCTGCGTGTCGTCCATCACGCGGAGGAGGCAGGATCCGATCCTCAGTTGCTTACTCGGATGGGCATAGGTTGACGGTTGCCGGCGATTCGCCATCGTTTCGGAACGCACTACTGGGAGCAATCTCTGCGCACTGGTGATCGTCCCGTGAGAGAGACTTGCCCACCCACATGCTCAAGTGGCGCCGTCCGGCTACAAGAGAACGCTATAGCTATTCGGCGCGTTTGGTAAGTCAATGTTGTTATGAAATGTTTGCTGATCTTCGGGAATTAGGACGGTCAGAACAGAAGTCGCTCGGCTGTCAAGACCATCTGTGTCAACATCTGATAGTGCACACATAATCGGTGTCGTCGCAGGTAGAGCGGTGCATTCTACGAGCGAGAACCCACACTTCAGACACAAGCCGAAGGTGAGCGGGGAGATGCGAGGCCCCGCGAATTAGCGAGGCCATCGCACCACCATTTAACGTGCGAACGGCGCAGCACCCAAGTGCTCCCTTAGCGGATCACCTGCCGCCGCCTTCCCGTCTGCCATGCTCGCCACCTTCACCTCCTTCTCCACTGCCTTCTCGGCCTCCTTCTCCGCCACTTTCCCCGCCGCCTTCTCGACCTCCTTCTCCACCACCATGTTCGCCAAGTCCGATCTCAACATGGACGCTGAACCTGTCGAAAGTCTGCGAAGTGGCGTCAAGGGTGACCGTCCTAACTTGCCCGGGCGCCAGATCCACGGTGGGCGTGGGCCCAAGCTCGACACCGTTCGCCAAGTGGACTTCAACGCGAACCAGCCTCACCGGCTGGTTTGTGGTATTCCTGACGGTGCCGGTGAATCGTTCGCGGGCGCTGTCGTACCGGATGACTAGCTCAACTCCGGCGCGGGTCTCTCTTGCCGTATCCGACAATCCATACTGTGTGCCGGATTCGCCCGGCTCCCCTCCCTAGCCTTCACCCGGTTGCGCCGGGAGCGCATTCAGGAAGTAGCCCGAGCCGATTAGGATCGGCAACCCATACACCACTGCTCTCTTGACAAAGGCCACCTTATTCTGCACCTCCCCTGCCAAGCTGTTGAGCTTAGGGTAATACAGGAAAGTTTCCCCGAACGTGTCTGCCACCGGCACGAGGTCGCGGTACCTGTCCGCTGTCGATCCAGTGCGCACGCCCGACAACTCAGACACAACGGACCTATGACCGAACGGATCCCCGCTGAACAGATGGTTCCCATGCGTATCAAGAGCGAAGATATAGGTCATGCCGTTCCTCCAGCGCGGATCGCTAGTAAGGCTCAAGACGGCATAGTACCCCCTCAATTCCAGTTCCATGACTGCACAAGTCACGAACTGCTTCAGTCGTTCAGCGGAAGGGTTCCCAGCGAGCCAAGTGGCATTGACTTCGCCCGTCCCGCATGTTCCGGGGAGATCACTCCGGTAGATGCCCGCCCCGATGACGGCAGGAGCTCCGTTCCACTGGATTTCCTTGACATAGCTGATCTTTGGTTCGGTCGCGCCTGTCTCCGGATTGGTGTAGGCATAGTAGACCCAGCCTTCACCGGCACTGCTCACTACGCGATCGATCTCGTCAAGGACGTCGCTGCCGAAGTTGTCTATTACGAGCTCCCACGGAGTGCCCTCCCTAGCGGGGTCGGGAGGGAATACCAGCGAAATCGGCCTCCCACCCGTGGAGCCTGTTTCGTTCACGAAGACATAGACTTGTCCGCTCTTCCAGTGCGCGTCCTGATGAAAGGCACGCCGCGCTTCTTGAATTCCCACGCTCTGAACGTACTCGTGGGCACACTGAACGAACGCCTGAACATCTTTCTGTGTGTGCAAGGCACCGGCAGCAATGGAGTAATCAGTGCACGTCGAAGATGCCGGGCCTGTATCGGCGACCGAGTCCTGTGCCGCCACAAAGATCGAGAGCAGTCCAATGACTGCGGTGATGAAGGTTGTCTTGCTTCGGTTCATGATGATGTTGCAAACCATGGTCTTGATTCTCTTGAAGGCTTCACGAGTCCCGCGATCAGGCGCTTGGGAGGCTGCCGACGGGATGGGCTGTGAGCAAGTAAGGGGACGACGGAGGATACCGGGACTCCCAAGATTCGAGTGGGAGCGCCGGTGATCTGCGCCACACTTTATTGAGACGTTTGCGGGATTTGAATCGTTCCGGTTTTCCCTTTGCGACTGTGAAGATGGCTTGATCACGACCGTCCGACTGGAATCGGTTTGACGTCAAGAATCCGTGCCCCTGACGGGCCAGGGCTCGGGAGCGTCTAGCCGTTGCTGCCGTCTAGTGCGAGCATTCGCGCCGACACTCCTGAAGAGACCGGTGCGTAGCGCTCAAGACAGCAGTCACGTGAGCTCCTCGGCGGTCGGCACTGCGGCGGCGGGAATGTGACCGCAGCGCACGATCAGGCCCTGAAGCTGGCGGGCGTGGTTGTCGGCGTCCCAGGCGGCGGAGGCAAACCGGGCGTCAACCAAGATGGGGTCAAGGCAGTTTCGAGCGCCCTCGGTCCGCCATACTCGGAACGGACGGGTTCCTGGAACGACGCCAGGTACGGCTCGTGATGTCGTTCCGAAGCGTGCCCTCGCTGCGTTCGATGCCGCCGGTTGGCAATTCCGCAATTGTCGAACTCTCGACGATTGGCGCGGGTCCGCCCCATGTCTGAATGGATTAGATCCTGTTGCTCCGCAACGGCAACGTCCCAGCTGCCGCCCGGAGGCGCTACCGGTTGGGCGACTCATCAGAGACAGCACGCTCCCCGACGAAGCAGCCCTCGCGAATCGCAGAGCTTACGTCCGTGTCGTCCCCTCTCCAACACCGAACCGGTCCCATAACAGCTGGAGCAACAGCTAGTGCTGGGCGAATCGCCCGCGCTAGGAATCACTGCCTCTGGACGGCGCAGGACGAACTTGGGGCAGAGACAGGCCCAGCGGGCCGCTGTGTGTCAGCGACGAGCCGGGGGTGTGTTTCTAGAACCGGCTGGCCCTACCACCAAAACCCGTGCCCGGGGCCTGTCGGCGAGACGCAGTCCTGCTACAATCCGTGGCCACCCAGAGTGGATCCTCCCCCGCCGCCCTTTGCGGCAGAGAGCTCAAGACCTGCCGTTTCGTCAAGTCGGAGAATGGTGCCCGCGGAGGCCCGCTGGAGATGGCTGGAACCCTGACTACGATGCAGATCATCACCAAGGGCAAGGACACCTACGACGTGGTCATCGTCGGTTCAGGTGCGACGGGCGGCTGGGTTGCAAAGGTCCTCGCCGAGGCTGGAATGCAGGTTGCGCTCTTGGAGGCCGGCCACCGCACTACCGAGGCGGAGTTTACGGAGCACCTGCGGCCATTCGACCTGAAGTACCGCGGCTACTCCCCAGAGATCCGCCGGGACAGACCGATCCAGAGCATGAAGTACGCGTGCCGGGAGTCCAATTTCCGGTGGTTTGTGGACGACATCCGCAACCCGTACACCTATCCCGACGACAAGCCATTCCAATGGACCCGGGGACGGCTGCTGGGTGGCCGCACGCTGACGTGGGGCCGGCAGAGCTACCGACTCTCGAAGATCGACTTCGCCGCCGCCAGCCACGACGGCTACGGTTCGGACTGGCCCGTGACCTACGAGGAGATGGTGCCCTACTACGAAGCGGTCGAGCGCTACGTGGGCATCAGCGGCGAGCCACTGGGACTGATGCAGTTCCCCGACAGCGTCATGCAACCCCCCATGGGGATGACGTGCGGCGAGAAGCACTTTCGCGACCAGATCAACGCAAGGTTCGGGAGAAACGTCACGATTGGCCGGGCCGCGGTCCTGACGCAGCCGCTCAACGGGCGTCAGGCCTGCCATTCCTGCGGGCCGTGCGAGCACGGCTGCGTCACGCATTCGTACTTCGCTAGCCCGTGGACAACCGTGGCAGATGCAGAGAAGTCCGGCAACTGCTCAGTCGTGACCAATGCGGTCGTGTCCCACGTAACCACCGACCGCGACACCGGACTGGCGAGCGGCGTGGCATACGTTGACCGCGTCACGCGGGCCGCGAGAGAGGCGCGGGCAAAGATTGTCGTGCTATCGGCCTCGAGCCTGGAGTCTACCCGCATCCTTCTGAATTCCGGCGAGGGCTTCTGCAACTCCTCTGGCGTTCTGGGGCACTACGTGATGGACCACATGTTTGGCGGAGTCTCAGGCGTGCTTCCAGTCAGGGAGGACCCGAAGTGGGTCGGGCCGCCGCAGCGCCCAAACGGCCTCTACCTGCCACGCTACATGAATGTGGATAGGCCCCACACCGAGGGGATGATCCGCGGATTCGGCGCGCAGATGCGAAACGCCTCCTTGTACGGCTCTCCGGCAGCGATCAGCCGCATCCCGGGATTTGGCGCCAGCTTCAAGCGAGCAGTCGTCGACTCCAAGGACAGCTGGCGGTTCTTCATCGGAACATCAAGCGAGTGTCTCGCCAGATACGAGAACTACATTCGCCTTGACCCCGAGGTCAAAGACGCGTGGGGCATTCCTGCACTCCGGATGAACGTCACATGGGGCGACAACGAGATGCGCCTGTTCCGGCACTCCGCGGACGAGGGGGAGGAAATGCTACGGGCCGCCGGCGCGGAGGACATCCAGAAGATCACCCAACCTCGGTGGCCGGGAGGCGCCACCCACGAGGTCGGCTCCGCACGGATGGGCAACGACCCGCGGAAGTCTGTCCTGAACCGGTGGAATCAGGCCCACGACCTCAAGAACCTGTTCGTCACGGACGGGGCTGCCTTCGTGTCAATCGGTTGCGTGAATCCTACCCTCACAATGATGGCCTTGGCGAAGCGCGCGGCGGACCACATCGTCGACACCGCCCGCCGAGGCGAGGTGGCCTGACACTTACCACCTTCCGAGATCGCTCCGCGGGGTGCTTGGGGCCGTCCCGAGGTCGCTGGGATCCCATCCCGTCGCCACACCACACTTGCCGCGGCGCATTCTTGCGCTTCCATGCGCATGGAGGCGCAGGCGGAGCGCCAAATCTGTGGCATTCCGAGGAACAGGACGCGTCTGCTTGGTCAGACACCGGGTCGCGCTGGCCCGACGTCGGGCGCTCCAATGGATACGGGGCCGCAGCATCCAGCCACGTGGGACTTACTCACAGAGCGTCCCTAGCGGACCGCTCAACCCAATTCCAGCTCCAGCGCGACCGGGGACGGGTGCGACCCTCGGACCGCCTACTCGAAGATGATCTCCGCGATGTACAGGCTCGGAAGGACCTGGTTCCAGCCCTCCGGAATGTCGTCAAAGGGCAATCGGAACTCCTGGTCGGCTCCCGGCGCAAGACCGTCCTCGGATCGCACGATCGTAGACATCACACGGTGCAGCTCGATCCCGTACACATCGAAGAAGACGCAGTTTAGGCGCATGCTGCGCACGTGCCTCTCCCCGATGTTGCGGATCGTTCCCGTGATCTCGACCAGCGTCTGCCCCAGGGAATTGTCCATTGCCGCCATTTCGACCCCCTCAAGATCGAGGCTGGGAAGGTAGTCGCGGGCGTCGGGCGTGAGCACGACTTGTTCGGTTGGCCGATCAGCCCCGGCGCGCCATTCGAGAAGGGCCACGCCGACGGCGCTGAGCGCGACAACGCCTACGATGACAAGCAGAACGGCCTTCGAACGCGACTTGGCACTAGGCGGTCTGGGATCGAACATCGGTCACCAACGTCTGTCGAGGACGGGGAAGCCAGTTTGGCACAGTCCGATGGGCATCGTCACAGGGATCGGTGCCGTACCGCCGGTCAAGGATTGATCCATCGACGCAAGTCCTCGTCGGACAAGGGCTCAGTCTGGACGGAGAGACTGTCGGGTCGCCCGGCGGCCTCGTACGCGGCCTGAAACCACTCGACCGGGAAGGATGGATGAGCATTGTGCAACAGCACGTCCGCACGCTCGGCGAGCAGAACGGCCGCTGCGCGGAAGTCGCCGGCCCGGCGCAAGCCAGGGATGTACAAGCCCTCCACGTATGACAAGTCGTTCGTCGCGTCGAAACCGTCCAAGTCGGCGACCACCGCATCGATTCCAGAGTCGACCGCCGCCGCCAACAGCGCCCACAGCCCCGCTCTTCCGACGCCAACCACGCGCACATTTCCAACGCTCTCATTCCGGCGCAAGTACGCTGCCGCGGTAATGATGTCCTGAACGCGATTGGCATCGTCACTGCGGTTGAATACGTGGTAATAGCGCTCGGCCCTGCGACCAACCTTTGCGACCTCTCGGCCTACACTGGCAGATCCCGTCTGGAAAGGATCAATCAGCAGCAGCGGCGCGGCGGTGCTTGCCAAGGCCGCGCCGACCGGCGAGGCCTCGGCATCGGACATTCCCGCGTCGCCGACCAAGACGGTCGCGCGACCTCGTGGAGATTGGGCATTTCGCAGTCTGGCGGGAATGCGGTCCCCCACTCCGACCCTGCCGATTGCCAGTCCCCCTTCGGAGAGCGAGCGGCCCTCAACGGAATCCCGGGCCGGCACTTCAGCCAAGATGGAGAGCGCGAGCCGCTCGCGAAAGGCCTTGCTTGCCGGCTCAAGTGACTCGGGCCCGCGGATCGATAGGGCCAGCGTGTCCGCCTCCGCGGCGGCAATCCGCTGGCGGACCAGTTCGTCCAGTCCGACGGCCCCTTCGGGCAGCCGTCGTCCCCACAGGTACAACAGCGAACTCAACTGGTCGACCCTGATAGGCCGTTCCTCAAACTTGGACGCGTCGCCATCCTCTCCGAGCATGTGCTCGCCGAAGAACCTGTAAACCGCCTCCCTGCTCCGCCGATGGTAGTTGTGCGGCGAATCAAACTGGCTGAACTCGACACTTGGACCCGCATCGAAGAGTTCGTAGATCTCCTGTACGGCCGGGAACTCCCGCGTAGGTACGTTCACGGTCCAATCCCCAGTCGCTGCGACCAAGATCTGAGGCTTCGGAGCGAAGGCAGCCGAGATCTCGACATTGTTGGTCCCGACCCGCAGGAGGGGAGCATTCTCGCAGGGCGAGCCGCCCTGCATGTGAAAGGAGACCATGTTGACGGGGGCCGAGTAGCCGATCCGCTCGTCGACCGCCGCCAGCAGGAAGGCTTGCGTCGCGCCTCCGGAAGCGCCCGTGACACCGATGCGCGATGGATCAACCTCGGGAAGCGACTCCAAGAAGTCGACAACCCGGATGCTGTTCCACAATTGCAGGCCCAGTGTGCCTATCAGCCACAAGTCCTCCCTCGGCCCAGCGAATCCATGAGGCACCTGCATGGTGTCGTTCCAGCCGACCATGTCGTAAGCAAAGACGACATAGCCCTGCCTCGCAAGGTTGATTGAGCGACTTGGCACGGAGTTGAGCTCGGAATTTTCGAAGCGCCCGTAGCGCCAGTGCCCGTGCGGGGACACGACGGCGGGAAACTTGCCCTGGCGCGACTGGCGGGGCCGGTACAAATTGCCGCCAAGGTAGAAGCCGGGATGCGTCTCAAGGAGCACGCTGGCGACCGAGTGGTCGTCGTGGTGGACCCACTCGCCCAATCGTGGTTGCAACGGCCCACGGTGCGGCAATGGCAGGAGCCCCGCGGAGAACATCACCTTCTTGCGCAAAAAATCAGCACGCTGCTCCCATTCGGCGGCCGAGTACGCCGGCATCGTGTGCACGAAGTCGGTGTGGCGGATTTCAGTGTTTCGAACGTCGGTTTCAGGAATTTCCGCAGCGGCAGACCAAGCGGCCGCAGCCGCCATTCCGGCGAGCAAGACTCTCAGACTGGTCACACCGGCAAGCCTACCACCCCGGAGCCCGGAACTGATTGGGCCCGCGCGGCGGTCGGGCGCCGGGGCGGCGAATGCCGTGGGACAGCTCAACGAATCCAGTGCTTCTCGTGGCACATCTCGCACGAATCGATGAGGAGGTTACCCGCATCGGAGATGCCATCGGCATCGCGGGCCCTAGCCGCCCTCAGCGCTGCCTCTCCTGCCTCTGCGAGAGCCCTCGACGTGGCCCGCCACACCTCCGAATCCTCCGCCCTGCCCTCTCGCATCAGCAGAGTGCCCGACTCAGCAAGAATGACGGCGCTGTTGCGAACGATGGCCCAGCCGTCGTCGTCTGTCGGCGGATCCCTCGGCAGGTTGAATATCGTGTTGGAAGCTGGGATGATCATCGCCTGCATGAGCTCGGTGACTGAGACTGCCGGCGCTGAGGATTCCTGCCCCTGCGCCAAGACATTGCCCTCCACGAGCCCAACCGACACCACCAGCACAGTGATTCCGGCGAGCATGCAAACCGGACCCTTCCAACAGGTCGATCTCGGCTGAACCATCCTTGGTGCCCTCTCGATCAGGTGGGTTCAGAGTAACCTAGGGACTTGCTCGGGCGTTCCGCCCCCGCCGCGCAATACGGGAGCGCCTCACCGCCCGCGGCACCTGACACCGAAGTCCGGAGAACATTGCGGACTGCGAGTGGCACATCCAGATCCAGCATGAAGAACCCCCAGCGATCGGCACTCGACTACCACCGCTATCCGCAGCCGGGAAAGATCTCCATTTCGCCCACCAAGCCGTCCGACACGCAGATGGACCTAAGCCTTGCGTACT
>JAJDWM010000215.1 GCA_022825595.1 Bryobacterales bacterium
AACAGCGCGAAGGGGAGGAAGCCGACCTCCAGGCGGGTCCCGTCCCAATAGGGGTCCGTCCCAAGTGCCAGTACGAGCCCGGATGCGAATAGTAGGAGCCACGGCCAAGCCTGACGCCACCGGCTCCACGAACCGAGCGCGGCGAGGCCCAACGTAGAGAATCCCAAGTAGCAGACGAATCCCGCCGCTTGGTAGGCACGGTCAGTGTAGCGGTCGGCGACAGCGCCAGCGAATAGGGGATTGGCGTACGGCGGCGTGAGCAAGAAGCTGGCGTCGATTCCCCGAGGGACCGGAGGCTTGACTTGGTAGTCGGCTCCTCCAGCAATGGCGCCAACAAGCGGAAGGAGCATCGGCAGTACGATCAGCAGGGCCAGACCCGCCGCCCAGCCGACCTGTCTCACCAGCCGCCCCACCACGGATCGCTGTCGCCAGCAGATCCATGCCAGAGCCGGCGCACAGACCATCGCCAGCTTCAGCCCCAAATGCCACCCGCAGAGCGCGGTCAGACCGAAGCACGCGCCCAAGCGCAGGGCGTCGCTCCTCTGGTGCGATCTCGCCCAGCGCACGAGGTATAGCAGCGCGAACGGAATGAACTGGACCGAAAAGAGGTTGAGATGTTCAAGCGTCTGCTCAACCAGGTTGGGAAACGTTGCAAAGACCAATCCCGCGATCAGTGCCGAGGGCCTGTCACCCGTGATCTCCCGAACCAGCAGGTAAGTGCCCAGACCCGTAGCGGCCAGCGCGAAGATCAGGCAGAAATTGTAAGCCGCCGCCTGACCAAAGAGCAGATTGATGGGCATCGCCAGCGCCTGGTTGAAGGGCGAGTGGGTATGAAAGATCAGGTCCGTGCCAGCCGGATGGAAGAGCAGCGGACTGTGCAATGGCTGCATTCCTTGCAGAAGGCACTGTTTCCACCACCAGAAGTTCCAATAGTTCTGCCAAAGATCCCCCGCACCCGCAGGCAGCGCCGTTCTCCACGAAAGGGCGAGGGGATACGTCGCAACCAATGCGACGGCCAGGTATGCAGCCGCTGCCAGCAGCCCCTCAGCGGTCCGGATCCTGCTTAGCATGATCGACCTGTCCCCCGTCGCATGACGACCGGTTCTTTGCAGTCCTAAGTCTGCCATTCGAGGCTGCCCGGCACGCAGCGCGCCCACTGCAGAAGCATGGAATGGCCTGGATGCCTATTGGTCTGAGAGTGACTGATCGAACACGATGTCGATCGGAATGTCCGCCATCTCGAGTCTGAAGAGGTCCTCCCGAAGGGTCTCGCCCATGGACGCGTGCGATTCGAGGAAGGCGACCGCTCCTGGATAGTCCCCTTCACCCTGCAGCTGCAGAATGTCCCCGGCCAGTTCGTCGATCGCGGCACGCATGCGGTCCGGATTGATGCGGTACTGCCCGGTTGCCGCGTCTCGTTCGAAGGCCTCCCGTTGCTTGAAGTAGTTGAATGCGAGGGTGTTGGCACGCCCATGAGCGCTGGATGCCCCGAAGCGCACCGAACGGAATATGCCCGCAAGGAAGGTCACGTAATTCCGTTCTGGCTCGCCGCTGGGCGCTTCGCCGGCCTCCGCAAGCCTTCCGATCAGGTGCAGGCCGACAATGTCCGCTTTGGCCTCTTCGAGTGCGGAGGCCCTTTCCTTGAGCGCCTCCCGTACCGTGCCTCCGCCATGCAGCGTGTTCTTGATCCCTAGCCCGTGCGCCACCTCGTGGAACATCGAGTTCGCGAAGAAGGCGTCGAAGGCGATCATCCCGCGCTGCTCGGGGTCGATCAGACTATCCGCGATCGGCAGGAGTATGTGATCGAACTTGGCGCGCATCGCGTTCTTCAGCTGAAGGCGACGCGATCCCATCGAGAGTTGGACTTCCTCGTCGTTCGGCAGGTTGATGGCTATCGTCTTTGCGCCCGCATTGCAGTCGCCGGCGTAGTAAAGGACGTCGTAGGCGTTCAGCTGGGAGTTTCCGCCCGGCGTCTCGGTCTTGTAGCGATCCGGCACGGGCAAGCCCCGCTGCATGTCCGGCAGCATCGCCGAGTACTTTGTCAGCCGGTCGCTCCAATCCCTGTCCTTGATCAGCACGTATGCCTCAAAGGCGGCCTTGGTGCCGAAGAGCGCGTCCTCGTACGTCTCGATGGGCCCGATGACTAGGTCGATCAGATTGTCGTGCATCTCCATCCAAGCGAAATCGCTCGGCTGGTAGTCGCCCGACTCCATCGCGTCAGCCCGCATCTGAAGGTACTTTCGGAATCCGGAGTCCTCAGCGAGGGCGGCCGCGTCCCGGAGCAAGCCTGCGGCCCGCGCAAGCTCGTCTCTGAACTCGACGTGATAGGGCACGGCCCGAAGCCCACCTCCGGCATCGCGCTTGACCAGGGTGTACAGGCTGCGGAGGTCAGGATCCGCATCGGCTGCCCGTTCAAACTCTTCCTCGCTCATCCCGGCCGGATAGAAGTTAGCGCCGGGCGGCTTGGCCCCGAAACCGGGCAGGAAGGGGCGGTTGTCGTCGAGGCGGTCCCACGGCCCGTAGTTGATCTCCGCAAACCTCCGGGCTGACGGGTCTTCAATCCCAGCGAGGAGCGCCGCCTTGTCGCCGTACGCCTGGCGCCAGAACAGGTCGTCCATCACACGGGAGGCTTCTCTCAGCAGGGGCAGCATCTCGCGCTGCGACTCCGAGAGCCCCTCCAAATCGGGGGACAGCCGCACTGTAACGTAATCGGCGAGCTTGGCAGAGTAGTCCACGGCAGTTGAGTCCGGAGGGCCGCCGCTCGGCCCGCAGGCCAATGCGCCCGCCAGAGAAGCACACGTCACCAGTCTCAAGATTGCCCTACTGTACCGCGCAAGTGCCATCTCAGCCTCCCCTTCCGGCCCGAAGTGGTCATCGAAGAATCCGGAACAGGCCCGGATCAACGCGCGCCTGCAGGTCCGCCGACCCCTTGGCCTTGGACCTTCGACCCGTCACATACAAGGCCCCAATGTCCTGCAAGCCTTGACGGCGGGCCTTTGCTTCTGGGGACTTGCCTGGCGAGATCGGCGAATCGTCGGGAATCTGGTCCGAGATGACCTCCTCGAAACCCGCTGTGGCGAACAAGGCCACCCAATCGGCCGCGCTCAAGCGGTGAAGCGTCAAGCCGGTCTCAGTGTCCCACCCGGCCGAGAACCGATTCTCCTCGTAGTAGTTGATGAGGATGTGGAAGGTTCCCCCGGGCTTCGAGACCCGAAAGATCTCGAGGGCCGCTTTAGCGGGATCCCGCCAGTAGTAGGCGGACTCAATGCTCATCACATGAGTGAAGTACTCCTCAGCCCATGGGATTTCCTCGGCCGCGCCGGGAGCAAACATCACGCTCGCAAGATCCGCGCAGTCGAGCCTAGCCTGGTGGACCATCTCTCTTGACACGTCAATGCCGACGACCGCGGCTTCGGGCACACGGTCCACGATTAAGCGAGCCAGCCATCCGTTGCCACAACCGACGTCGAGCAGGCATCCATTGGTAGAGATCGCGACGCGATCTAGCATGCGCTCTGCCAAGCGGCGATGACGCCTCTCCATGCCTGCGGCCATGCCGTCCGTCACCCAACGGTCGAACGTCTCCGCAACGGCCTGTTCGCTTGAGACCCTGTCGCGGTCGCTCTGTTCGCTTTGCCGCATCTCGTCGAGAGTCCAATTGTCGCCGAGTCGGGTCGACGGCACCAGACGTGTCCTCACGGGAGGGGGACCCACCCTCGACTGCGAACCCGGCGTCGAAGAATCCGCAGGCACATCGCTTGTCAGTCCAAGTCAGGAACTGCGGACGGGAGTAGTCCATTACTGGTCAACTCCTTTCTGGGAGTGTTTCTAGGCGTGCCCAAACCATTCGACCACTTAATCGTCGAGGCAAGGTGGGGCTAGAGCATGGGATTCCGCAAGCTCAAGCCAATCTCGAATTCTCGTTGCACGAAGGTCAGAGTTCGGCACGAGGTGCGGCCCACGACGCTATTGGAACAGTACAAGCCAAGGAATAAGAATCCGATTACCTCTTACAGGGTGCGAATGCAGAGCGAGTCCTAGCCGCTGCGATCCGGTGGAGGCAGCCACAAGGCCCGAAGTGTCGAGCCAAATCGATCCACTCTCGATGGTCGGCCTCCAACGCGCCGAAGGGATTGAATCTGCTCAAGTTCTCGTTCGACACCCTTTGTCCGTTCTGGTCGGCAATTCAGATGAGACTTCGTCAAGTCTCGCGAGCATCCGGACCCGCTCTGCCTCAGTTAGGTGGCCGATTCGAGCGTGGTAGTCTCGGATTGCATCGCTAAGGACGTTCGTTTAAGGTTTGCCAAGCCGATCTGCCGGATCATTGAGCATTCTTACCGACTCCTGCTGGGTGTTGAGTCTGCCCCAGCCTTGACGTTGACCGCTGCGGAACTGACTGGGCCGCGGTGACACACTTGGTGAAGCAGATGTTCGGGACGGTTGGAACGCCAAGGCTCGCTGGCCGGGAGAATGGGACGTCGACCGGGGGCCGTCGCGAGTCCTGCCGAAGCAACGGTGGTGGCCGGGGCTGGGGCTCAGACGCGCTGCCTCCAGTGAGCGGCGGAAGCTGAGAATTGGTGATCGACGGCGAGGGCTGGACACCCTCCAGACCACTGCTCCATCTATGGCACTGGCAACTGGCGATACTGATTCGCAGCGTGAGCCCGGTACGCACTTGATCTTGCTGCCAAGAGACACTCTGGCGCACGATCTCCCGGAGCAGCCGTTTAGTGGAGGCCTCCTAGGCAACCATTCGACGCAGGCGTGGCCCCGGGGGACACCCCTGTTGGCGATCTCCTGCAAGACGTTTCGTGTTGGGTGCAATTGCCGCCGCGGCCAGATGGATCCACGTCGGCCAGACCCGACCCGTGGCCAGATCGACAGGCATCACGCCGCCGCCGATGCGGCGAAGAACATCCTCAACATCCTCGTGAAGCCGCCTTGCCGTGACTAGCATGAAGATCCCCAACCACCAAGCCGACACTTCACAACACTCGTCAGTCGAAGAGCTACGCGCCAGACAACGACTCCTCTCCTTGTTCCTTTCGACCCTCGGCGATCATCACCAACGTGGGAAGAACAAAGAGGATGAA
>JAJDWM010000184.1 GCA_022825595.1 Bryobacterales bacterium
TGAGCCTCCCCCCCTAGATAGGGCGGTAAAGTCGGTAGCCGTCTGGTATTCCCGGATTATTCGAACATCATCCCGATTCCGGCGTCCTGCCAATCCGACGAGAACCGGCCCTCTGACGATCAAATAGTGTGACGTTCAACACCAGAGGAAGATCGTGCGTACTGTCGAAGTCCTGCAACTAGAGGTGTGGCCGGCCGAAACACGCGGGCGTCTAAAGAGACGGCGGCCGGTTATTCCTGACCGGCTATACACTCTGCAAACCGATAGCCTCGATCTGCCTCCGGGCCTTGCGGTTCAGACTCCGCTTCTGCACCGTCGAAGCTAGGCCCGCAGAGTGGCGAGAGCTTTGGCCCGTGCGGTGAACGAGACCCATCCGAGCTCTGCATCTGAGTAATCCGCAGGTCCCGCTCTGCGTGGCAGTTCGTGAATGAGACCCCCAGATCTTGCACGAACCGCAGAACGGATTCCTTCGGGTCGATCGGTGGTGTTGCCTACGGGCACAACGAGATCACGATACGGCTGATTACTATACTGAGTAAAAATACTCATGATGGTAATATGAGGCCGTGGCCACCTACCGCCATCCTAATGTCGCCGAACTAGTAGAGCGTCTGAGCGAAGAGCCTCGGTTCCTCGTCTTGGTCACCGGTCCTCGACAAACAGGCAAGACGACTGCTGTGCGCAAGGCCTTGGAGATCATCGAGCTTCCAAGCATGTATGTGGCCGCCGACGAGCCCGGGGACCCGTCGTTCCAGTCTCTTCGCGAGGGCGTTGCTCTTGAGGCATTCCCCCTAGGAAGGCGAGATGCACGGTGGCTGTACCGAATCTGGCAGAGGGCTCGACTCGAGGCCCATCGATCAGATTCTGGCTTCGTCCTCGTAGTCGACGAGATTCAACGGGTCCCAGGTTGGGCACGGACTGTTAAGGGGCTTTGGGACCAAGACCGACGCAGCGGCTCACGCTTGCGGGTCGCGATCCTCGGGTCTGCTCCTCTCTTGATGCAGAAAGACCTTGGCGAGAGCCTAGTGGGGAGGTTCGAGAGCCTCCCGTTCACTCATTGGTCCTACCCGCAAATGTTCGACGCTTTTGGATACGATCTTGAGCAGTTCGTCTATTTCGGAGGCTGTCCCGGTGCGGCAGCCTTCCGCGACCCGATGCGATGGAGGCGATACGTCAAGACCGCGCTAGTTGAACCTGTAATCCAAAGGGACGTTCTCGACATCACCCGGATTGACAAGCCTGCGCTGCTGAGGCAAGTATTTGAGGCCGGCGTACGGCACTCGGGACAGATTCTGTCCTTCAACAAGATGCTGGGTCAGCTGCAGGACGCCGGCAACACGACCACCCTTGCTCGCTACCTAGAGCTCCTCCAAAGCGTTGGGATGCTTGCGGGCCTTCAGAAGTTCTCGGGGAGCGTCATCCAGACGAGGAAGTCCAGCCCGAAACTCAATGTGCTCAACACTGCCTATGTCGGGGCTCTCTCGAACTACACCTTCGACGAGGCTCGTGCGGATCGGACCGCCTGGGGCCATCTGGTCGAGAGTGCGATTGGTGCACATCTCTTGAACACGGGACTCTTGGACGACACTCGCGTCTATTACTGGAAAGGCCGCACCTCGGAAGTCGACTTCGTTCTCGAGCGGGGCCACCACTTGGTGGCGGTACAAGTCAAGAGCGGGGCTCAGCTTCGAAGTGCACGAGGGTTGGGCGAATTCATGAGCAGGTTTACGCGAGCCAAGAAGCTCGTCGTTGGAGCGAACGGCGTACCCCTCTCGGAGTTCCTACAAGCCCCGGCCAGCTATTGGGCCGAGCAGTAGCCCAATGACGCACGTTGCAAGGACGTTCACCCTGATTCGGGAGGGTGGCTCGGCCACACCCGAGACTGTCGAAGACCTTGAACAGTTCCGAGAGCAGCCAGCATACGTGCTCCGAGGTGGGCCGGGTAGCGGAAAGACGACCGAGTTTCGTCGTGAAGCCAAACGTACCGAAGCGCACTATATATCGGCCCGCGACTTCATTGTCTCACTTCGAGATGAGTGGAGAACGAGCACGATCTTTATCGACGGCCTAGACGAGATGAGAGTAGGCTTGGACGACCCACGTAAGCCTATGGACCAGATCAGAGGAAAGCTCGTCCAGCTCGGTGTGCCGAGATTCCGGATCTCCTGCCGTGACGGGGAATGGCTAGGAAAGAATGACCGCAAGGCTCTCGCAGCATTGACAGGTGACAGCGACGTGCCGGTCTTGCGGATAAATCCACTGGGAATGGAAGACATCCGAAAGCTGCTGAACGCACATCTCGATCCGGACCGATCCCAGCAACTCTTGAATCAGCCAATCCTCCAGAGTCTACTGGGGAACCCCCTCACGCTGAGGTTGCTGGCTAAGGCTTTCTCTGGTCCCGATTCTCCCGTGTCCAGAACAGACGCTTTCACAAGAGCATGCGAACAGCTGGCTAGAGAGACCAGTGACGAGCACCAAGCTGCCACGTTCGGTGCGATCAACCGATCATCGGTCCTGCGGACTGCCGAGAGAATCTGCACGATTCTACTCTTGTCAGGAAGGACGGGATGCCGCCGGTTCGGAGATCCGACAGACCAAGACTGGCTGGTCCTCGGCGAAGTGGACGAGATGGATCCCAATTTGGCAAGCTTGGCCCTACGATCGAGCATATTTGAATCGCCAGATGCTGACGATCGGTTCTTACCCGTCCACCGGCAAATTGCCGAATTCTTGGCCGCTCGTCACCTTGCCCATCGAGTCGACGAAGGATTGCCAGTCAGGCGAATCCTCTCGCTCGTGTCCGGATTTGATGGGAAAATCGTCGCGGACTTCGCAGGACTGACAGCTTGGCTCGCGGTGCTGTGCAAGGCGAGTCGACTTGAGATTATTGAGAGGAATCCGCTGGGGGTCCTCTTCGACGGCGACATTCGAGGCTTTTCTACCGTTGAGAAATCTACATTGATTGAGTGTGTTTCCGCAACTCCGTGGCAATGGCATGACTATGATCGAATTATCGCGAATTCTGATGCGAGACTGGATGACATAGCTACCCAAGATATGGTCGACGTCTTCCGCGAGCGCCTGAGATCTCCCGTGCACGATGGTGCGAGCGAACGTGCAGTATTGCTTATCACGAGATCACTTGGAGGAAGTCCCGCGGCGGAAGCGTTAGTACCTGATCTGCTTCGAATTGTCAGGAGCGATCGTTGGCACCCACGAATCAGATATCACTCGCTCTCGGCTCTTGTCATCCCTTGGATGGATAGTTACCGAGACGCAAAGGCCCTCAAGAGTCTGAGCCAAGACATTGCGAACGGTACGATTCCTGACGAAGATGACGAATTGCTCGGCCTACTGTTGCGGTCGCTCTACCCTTCCGTTCTGAGTGCAATCGATATAGTTCGGCTTCTCAAGCCACCAAAGGATTCGACGCTCTATGGAGCGTATGCTTCATTTTGGCATCGGTTGCCTAAGGTTAGGCTAGATTTGGATGAGATCGGACGCGTTCTGGATGCCATCTATGCGAAGAAGGAGGAATTCAATTTGGAATCAGTCGATCAGACGTCTGTGCAAGATCTCATCCACAGAATTCCCGGATCTCTCTTAAGACAGTACTTGGAGGCACATCAATCGGTACTCGACCATGCACGAATCTACAATTGGATGGAGTTGTCGGCCGATCCGTACTATGGGACTCGTCTTGCTGATCAGTGCAAGATTCAGGAGTGGGTTATCAGTCACGCTGAGGACTTCAGAAGAGTTGTTTCTCACGGGCTTGACCGTTGCGCAGAGATGCGGCAATCCGGGACGGACGCGGAGGCATTCTGCAGACTGCTTGACGAGCTGCAAGCTGCACCAGACCAGATCACCAAGTGGTTGCTTGAGCAGTCGGTAGATGCCAAGAATCCAAGCATATCCAGAGCGCTACGGCAGCTGTCCCAGCGGGGGGTTGATCCGTCTTATCAGTTTGACAAGGCTGCGGGGCGAGAGCCTTCGTTGGAGGAACTGGGGGCAGCCCTGCTTGCGGACATGAACGGTCTTGACCTCGAGAGAGCTTCTGCTTTGAGCCCTGCCCTACCCGCGAAGACCATCTCCACAGAACCGACCGTGCCCGAGAGGGCCCAGAGCGCGTACGTGTCGCCACGGCTCCAGGCTCTGCGAGACCAAATTCGTCAGGACTTGGACGTGGTGGCGTCCAAGCAGTGTCCGGTAGCCGTCCTCGACCGTCTTGCGCGCACCTACTTCGGCCTTAGCGGCTCGGACGAAGGTCAGACGCCAGAAGATCGTCTGTCGGAATTGCTGGCAGATGGTTCCTTAGTTGCCGCCGCTCTGGAAGGGCTGCGATGTGCTGTGGACCGCTCCGACGTCCCAACTCCGGACGAAATCGCTGATCTGGTCAAGAAGGACTTGATCCATCCTCTCGCTCTACCGTTCCTAGTGGGCCTTGCCGAGATTGAACGACGACAGGGCAGGCCGGAAGCTCTGCTCGACACCGACAGACTCCGCACAGGCCTGGCCTTTCACTTTGGTACGCCGTTCCTCGACCCACAGCCCAATTGGACCGATGACACCGAGGGTCCCGATCCAAGCACTCCGCTTTGGTACCAGCGACTGCTCACGTCCCATGCCGGGGTCGTGGCTGAAGTCCTGATCAAGATGGCCAGGGCTGAACTCTCGAAGGGATCGGTCCTCTTCGATGCCCTGTACAGGTTGGAGACATCCGCCGACCATCAACAGGTGGCACGGCTCGCTTGCCCCGCACTATTGCGTTCGATGCCAGTCCGCTCGAATCCGGAACAGATGGATGGCCTAGCCTGTCTGCTCAGATCTGCCATCCGGAACTGCGATGGTGACGACCTTCAAGGCCTGATTGACTCGAAAATTGGGCGTTCCAGCATCCATGCTGGCCAGCGGGTCTACTGGCTGGCAGCTGGACTGTTCTGTTCTCCGGACAGGTACAGGCAGAAGCTGGTCGACTCACTCCGCAACAGGGAGTCTCTCGTCAGGCATGTGGTCAACTTCTTCATGGGGTCTCCTTCAGTAGCCCCGCGGGAGCCTCCCCTGGAGGGCCTAGATGGGAACACCGTGGAAGCCCTAAT
Source organism: Bryobacterales bacterium (assembly GCA_022825595.1). GTDB lineage: Bacteria > Acidobacteriota > Terriglobia > Bryobacterales > UBA6623 > VXMF01. The sequence continues at coordinate 5,103 of JAJDWM010000184.1, forward strand.
CCTCCTAGTAGGGAAGCTCTTCGAACCACCTGATTTCCATAATATGAGGCTGCGAGGACCGGTCTTGGTCCAAGCACTCATTCACCATCTAAGCCAAGATCCCTCCAAGGAGGCCTCGGGGTCGCTCTCAAGACTCTCACAGTCAGTCGAATTGAATCGCTGGCGCCGGCCGATCCAGGTAGCACAGGGCGAGCAGGCGGCGTATCGGCGAACTGTGAGCTTTCGGTATGTGCCCACCCGTCAGTTGCTACAAACGCTTGAGAACGCCGAGCCCGCCAGCGCTGCTGATCTCGCCGCCCTGACAACAGATCGAATGGAGGCGATCGCGGAGAGAATCAGGCACGGCAACACATCCGACTGGCGGCAATATTGGGATTGGCCTAAGAACAGGGCAGACGCGAAGCCCCGGCATGAGGAATTGTGCCGGGATGCTCTGTTATCCGACCTTCAACCAAAACTTGGCCGTCGAATCGATGCCCAACCAGAGGGCCGATACGCAGATGACACGCGCGCAGACATCCGAGTGTCGTATAGCGCGTTCAATGTCCCAGTGGAAATCAAGAAGAGTAGCCATCGAGACCTGTGGACTGCCGTCCGGAATCAACTGCTCCGGAAGTACGCTCGTGACCCTGATTGCGATGGGTACGGAATCTATGCCGTGTTTTGGTTTGGCGAGAACGGGGTTCAACCCCCGCCCCACGGGACCCGTCCACGGGATGCCCAAGAACTCAGGGATGCCCTGCTTGACTCGCTATCGCCGGAGGAGCTGCGCAAGGTGTCGATTGTCGTGATCGATGTGGCGAAGCGACCGTCGTAAGGACCTACTCCTCGGCGATACAACCGGTCACGTCGGTGGATGGGTTGCCTCTGGAGTAGTGGACAGTTGAGGGCGCAGCCGCCGCAGTGCCTCCGCAGCGCGACGCAACCAGTCGACGGTGGCCGGCTGCACCATGCACACGCGGAACCCCTCCGCCGCCGCTCGGCGCAGTCAAGTCGCTGTTTGTTGTTTCAGGTGTAGCGGAAGGCTGAGGGGTCTGAGTAGCGTGGCCGGGCAGGGTATCCGCTATGCCTCTCGCTTGGCGATCCGCCCCGTTGACCGGCGCCGCAAGGAGTGTAGCTTCGTGCTCCAAGAGACCTAACCGCTTCGGCGACAATCCCCAGTCGAAGATGTGCGGCTACGAGACGTCCGCGCCAGGATTGCCTCTCTTCACCGCCGAAATGCCCCTACCGCGCGATGCGGCGCTGAAGGGGTTCGCCCTCAACACCAACTTCCTGTGGCAACTGCTTCACGCCTACCCTCTCGATGGTCTCGACGGGGCGCAGATCGCGAACATCAGACCCGGCAGCGCGAACCTGATCGGCCCGGACTTGTCTCAGCGCCTTCCGGACGCCGCCCGGCGGATCGAGCTTCGGGACGGCAGCCTAGCCTGACTACTGCTGGAATGCCAAGCCGAGCCGGATCCGACGATGCCCTTCCGGGCACTGCATTCGGTCCCGACGCTCGCCGTCAAGCGGAGCCGGGATCCGCCACAGGGGTATTCCCCGTCCAGGCTGCCGCCGATCCTCCACCTGACGCTCTACACAGGCAGGCGGGCCGGGTCGATTGCGAGCGTTGGCGCGGAGTCCACGGAGGCGAACGAGCCCTTCTGGCACTGTGTGTCGCGTCTCTGCCAGCTGCTTGACTTGCGGCGCTTGCCGGACCCCGGTGGGAAGGAGAATCTCGCCGTGCTGCTAGCGAGGATCCGCAAACGCTGCGCCGGACGGCCTCGCCCCTAAGCGAATGGGCATCCGATCCAGCGCACGCGGAACTGGCCAGCGCTTTCTCGGGATGGATCACCTATGTGAAATTGCCGGACATGGGGATTA
>JAJDWM010000779.1 GCA_022825595.1 Bryobacterales bacterium
TGACGAAGCAGTCTAACCGGACATCGGGACAACCGGCAGGAATGCTCATCGATGGCGTACAGGACTCATGGATCGATCTTGAGTTGCGAGCGCAACAGCCACCAACCGTGTGTATTCCTGCGTATGGGCACTGAATTACCGGAGCATTGCCGTTTCCGACGTTTGTGAGCGCCTGAACCCAGCACGCACACGTGGCCCCGCCATCCCCAGCGTCGCGGCCCACATGACCACGCTATAGTGTCTCATTTTCGCGCCGCCAGAGGTTCTTTCTGCCCCAATTCTGATCGCTGGTAGGCCCTGCCGGGAGCTCTTCAAGCCTCTGATGAGAGAGTATTTCGGATACTCGGTTCCCATAGCGCCAGTCTCCAACTGCGGAACTCAGGATCATGTCTCGTCTTCAGGTCCACTTCGTAGCTCATCGCCGCATCCCAAGACTGATTCTGGCTTCGGTGACATTTCATGTGTTCTTCCGCCGCCGACCGACGCGACAGACGTCAATGCAGTCCTTAGCAGCCTGAGCCGTGGACTGCTTGAGCGGCCCGGCCGATCTTGCTCAGCCGGTACTCCTGGCGACTGCTGTTCGGCCTCTCGGGCAATGTGTATTCGACGAAGCCACCTCGACGGAGCCGGCGAATCACGCGATTCAGACCACCGGAGACCGATCTGTGCCCCAGATTCCGGGCGATCGCCGATTTCGACATCGGACCGTTGGCAAGCAGGGCAACTACTCGCCGCTCCAAGGAACGGTCCGTTCTCCGAGCAGGGCTTCCGGCCGGAAGTTCGACTGATGCTTGCTCTGGCTTCGGACGAGACGAGTCTGGCCCCCGTTGCACCGGGACTCTGGCCTGCATTAACTCTGGCCTCAACTCTGGCCCTTCGCTCGGGCCCTTGGCTTGCGTGGCACCCATCTGGCTTGGGCGCGGGAAGGTGACCGTCACCCAATGCTCGGATACATCAATCCGGGGCAGGGGAGTGCCGTGTTCACGGCAGCGATCGCGGATTCGACGGACACCCGATCCTATGTGCTCGACGACATCCATTCGGTAGAGCATGCCGAATAGCAGCGGGTTCCGGGGGACGCTCTTAGTTCCTAGGTCGGCTTCGGTCATTCCCATGGGAAGTCCGCCTGGACTGACAATCTCGACCCGGTCCTTCAACACGTACACCTGAACATTCGCCGTCGACCGGTAGTCCCGGTGCGCAACGGCATTGGCCACAGCCTCTCGAAGCGCGTCCTCAGGCAACTCGGGGCGCTCTTCGCGCCGAACGTGCTTGATGATGAACTCCACATTGATCTTGGTCAGAATCCACGCCGTGACGTCGTCGACCAGTGCCGCCACATGCCGATGAAAGTCCCTCCTGTCGAGGATCCGGGACTTGGTCCGGCCGAGAAACAGCGCGCAGGACACGTGAGCGGAGGTCGTGACCGTGCGAATGTCCCGCGCCATCAGCCATGCTCCGGCATGTGTCACGCGGTGGTCGGTGTTGATCAAGCCGAGGTTGCGCAGTGCCGCCAGCCTGTCCATCGATCTCGGGATTTTCGCCCTCCGACTGAATCGGACCCAAGTCTCGTCATCGAGATCGCGCTCAATCTCAAAGTGTGGGCACGGCGTCTTGTCGAAGTGCAGGCGGCCGACCTCGTAGAACATGTCCTCGATTTCGGTTGCAGACAATTGCTGGCTGCTGGCTCCCACTCTCCGGAAGAACCTGCCACCAAAGGAATAGGGCTTGCTTTGCTGGGGTGGAACGGTGACCCGGAGTACATCGTCGACGGCGTCGACTTCGACCTGGATCGGAGGGTCCGCTGATCGTGCGATGCTCTGGATCCGCGACTTGAGCAGATTGTGATCCGAGACTCCAACTATGGCACCGTCGTCGGCCACGCCTACAAGGAGCGAGCCCCCGGAGGCATTGGCGAACGCGCACAGTTCGCGACCCACATTTTTCGACAAGGATCGCTTGAACTCAAGCGATGGGCCCTCACCTGTCAGCGTGGCGTCCTTGAGTTCCTCCTGGGTCACCGGGAAACCTCAGACACCGTGGGGAACAGGCAGACAGCCGAAGATTCCGGACCAGGCCCAAGTCGTAGCTTCGTCTCGTTGCGAGCGAACTCTCTTAGGCACCGCCACCGCCTCAACTGGGACAGAGCTGCAATCGCCAGAGGTAGGCTTGAACGAGGTTGTCTCCCTGTTGCCGGTCCAAACTCCGCCACGCAGTCATTATGGCAACGGGTCCGGATTCTCTTGCTGCGTAGTCGCCGCCCCAAGCAAGGGTCACACAGGTCGGGAGCAGCGAATGGCCCTGCTCGTCGAACGGCACTGAGACTGGATCGCGCACGAAACCGCAAAGCTCGACGCCATATCCGGCACCCACAACGACACAGCCACAGCACTCCTGCGCCTAGCCGGAATCGCAGCCCAGCGCGCCGAACCCAGCATCAGCGGGCTTGCAACACATCCTCTCGCACTGGACGCCTTCCGTATCGCAGATCGGCCAGTTGCCCGAGCCCGCAAACAGCGCCTCAATCGCCTCACTGCCCCAAACTGGCGGCTTTTCAAACTGGC
>JAJDWM010000315.1 GCA_022825595.1 Bryobacterales bacterium
GGCCAACCTGGCATCTTGCTCCGACCGAATCTCCCTCGTGACGAGGTGTCCGAACTTCCGACGCAGCCACTTGACCTCGCTCCTGGCTGAAACGAGCTCGTTCTTCATGCCATCTGTGAACCGCTGACCGTGCTCGAACTGCGAGCCGACTTCGTCGAGATGCTCGGCGGCGCCCACGAGCCGGGCATGGTCCTCGGCTTCCATCAGGTGACGCACTCGCTCCACGCCTTCCGAGAGCGCCCCCACCGCTCGTTGCAGGCGGTCCAGCCGTGCGCCAGTCATCACCAAGGAGACGGTCATGAAGAGCATCACTGGGGCCACGACCGGCATGAGGGCGGAGCTTGCCGCGACGAACGGGGCCTGCGCGATGATCCCGGCCGGCCCCATGACCGCCGATCCGACCCCGGCGCCGATGGTCATCAACGTCGCGGGATTCGCGGTCGCCAGGAAGACGTTGCCGGCGAACAGCGACGATGCCGCCGTGCTGCCCGCCCCGATGAAGGGCAGCAGCCAACCACTCCCGATCGCGCCGCCGGACTGGAACGGGCGCGCGTGCCACGACACGCGGAGTGCCTCGCTCACCTCCCTGCCGAGATCGACCAAGGCGATGTTCGGGTAGCCATCGCGCGTGTGCACCTGTCCGACCGGATCCTGCGGCACTTCCTGCTTCAGACCGAGAATGTCCATGCTCACCCACCTCTCCGTCCGCCGCCCCACCGGGAGGAAGTGCTCCTCGAGGACCCTTCGACCACCCGTATTCCCTCCTCAAACTTCGGTCCCTTCCAAAAGTTCCGATCACCTTGCCCCAGTGTCGGCCAACCACGGTAGGGAATCGAACCTGCGCAACCCATCCGGATCCTGCTGAATCCCGTCCCAGCATGACGCGACCGGATCGTGATCGAGCACCCTTCCGCAAGCACCTGCACCGTCGACTTTCTTGCCTACCACGGTCTCGCAGCGCTCCGCCCAATGCCGATCGTCCTGCTGACTCATTTAGATGCCGAGTGCGTCGGCCCAAAAGACCTGCCGGAATCCGCGCACTCCCGGTCATCCCCCGCGCCCCTGCACACGGACGGGAACGCCGAGCCGGTCTCGGACTTCTTGGTAAACGGGAATGTCGACGCCTTCCGCCACTTCTAGCGTCATGGCCAAACCGTACCGTACCGGGGTGACGACATCGCCCGCATCCGCACGGCAGTTGACCCTGAGCCTGATGGAATCGCCATCCTCGAAAACCGTCGCGTCTTCTCCTTCCAGGACTTCGTGCTGCAGGGTCCCCCGCTGCACAGCGCGATGATCAGCGAACTGACGACTCGGGGCAATCCCGTTCTTCGGATCGAACCACAGGTGCGCTACTCGATGGCTTTGCCGGGCCGCGTTGATCGGAGACAGCCACGCCAGCGTGATCGTCAGACACCGACGCTCCGCCACGGCCGACAGACTCGGGGGGAGCGGGAAGGTGAAGTCGTCGCCCTCGCCGTCCCCAAGATCGCCGAAGCCGAGAATAGTCACCCGTTGTTCCGAGCAAATTCCCGCCTTGCCAACGTCCACCAATCCGTACCCAAGAAAGCGGCCAAGGTACTCCCGGAACGCTCTGCTATTCTGGGCATTCTTGAGCGCCGTCTCGTACCGGTCCTGCGCTCTAGCCCAACTAGCACCGTGGACCAATAGTGCCTTCATGAGCACCACGTCGTATTCCCGTGGGAGATCCCGCCCCAGATCCCCGCGAATGTCATTCATTACCTGATACAGAGCGTTGCCACAGTGTGCCACCAAGGCAGTAGCGCTACTGGTGCCACGGGTGTAGCCCGTCCGATCTACTTGTCCAGCGACACCGGCTATCGCTACGCGTTGGCCTGGAGGAGAATTAGACCCGCGTAATTGCAGGGTAGCGTTCTCGTGCCCGGTTCCCAGTTTCTCGTGCGTGAGCTGTCGCCCCCCGGCCATCAGCACATCCGGCTTGATGGCGCGGCGGTATCCGGGGCCATGGGCGCTCACCATGTTCGGGACACCACCCTCAACGAAGGGATCAACTTGGAACTGAGTGCGGCTCGGACCAGGGCCAGCGTCATCGTGAGCGGCGCCCACGGTTAAGCCGTTCATGGTTTCGGCCGGCGACAGGAGGCGCCGATTGCGCGTGTCGGCCACGAGAGCTTCGATAACAACTCGTTCGCGTTGTTCCGCGGGCAAATATCTCAGATCCGGCCGCCGAACTCCTAGTTCTAGATCGTGCAAATGGTTTCCCGCGCTGACGACAAACAGAACGCCATACTTCCATGCGAGCCAGTCCAGCAACCGCGCCCAGGCGCTCATCTCTCGCGCCAGCGGCCGCATCGGGTCCCCAATCGACAAGTTAATGACGCGTACCGAGGGTGCCACGGGCGGTTCCCCGTCCTCGCCTTCAAACAGACGGCGCACCGCCCGGTGAATAAGGTCCACCGGCAGGACCTCTTCCGGTATGGCCTCCACGAATTGGCCGTCGAATCCCCGCCGGGGCTGCAAGATGGGCCTCGCATACACTGACCCAACGGGCGCAGTGCCGGGCCC
>JAJDWM010000441.1 GCA_022825595.1 Bryobacterales bacterium
GCCTCGATCAATGATCGGCACTACGTTTGGGACACCGTCCAAGTCCTCAAACAAGAGTTCGCGCTCGGCACCGGGTACGTTAGGCACGAGCTTGACAACAGCGGGTCTGTTGTCATGTGACTTGGCTAGGTAGACCCTACCAAAGCCGCCGGAGTGCAGGGTTTGTCCGACAAACCACTCTTGGTTAAGTCTTATGACCCTATCCATATCGCGTTGTGCCAAGGGTTGTCTTACGCATGTTCTGCATCCATTGCACTAGCACTCTGAAGTCGAAGCTTAATGGATGAACCACCACGAGGAACACGACTCTGGATTGCCTGTTCTTCGCTACCTTAAACCGCGAGATTCTCGGACCGTATAGGGCCGATGGCAACTACCGTAGAGCCTCTGTACCGTCCCCAGCGAAACAGCACCGCCCAACAGACTGCCGGTGCACGTCTCGATTCGCGCACTGCTTGGCGAGGTCAAGGCGACGACCTAGGACGTGACTTGCTTCCGTCGGTGCGACATTATCCACCACTCGGCCCCACTCTCGGCTTCCGCCCATGATCCGGATCGTCCATCACCTCAGAGCTACTGCTGACGTCCAGCATACCACCCGAAACCAAGGGCTTGCGCACTGGAATCGAATCTGGGTGACCGGGCTAGGCGGCGGACTGGGATTGCGATTTCGGCCTTTGTGCTGTTCTTGGGATGGATCTCCGACCAGCTCCGCTAGAAGGAACTCCCGCTTGTGTGTACCCCGCACGCACTGTACCAGACGGTACACTAGGCTCAGGAGTGTTCGTAGACAGCCTCAAAGTAGGCATTGGTCCCGGCGGTGCGTACGTTCCGACTCTGCTGCCTCCAGTCGCCAGAAAGCTCGCTTGGCGGCCATAGCGTGCACCTTCTGCGCGAGAGGAGTGGCATCACCGGCCTCAAGGCCATGCTTTAGAAGTGGGCTGATATTGACATAGGCGCCGAGTACGAGGGAGGGCGCGCTTTCTGTGCGGCATTGTACTGCTTCGGATTGACGCTCTATTCTTTATACTTGTGACAGATCTGACACCTCCTCTGACGGTTTGGGAGGCCTGTGGGCGTAGAATCCAGCTGATGAGGCCATGGGAGAAGTTGGCATGACCGCCCCTCGCAACACTGAGCCGCAGGCCAACTACGAACTGGCGCGGTCACTCCGACGGCGGAATCCAGGCTGGACCGATGCCACGCTCTTTGCCGAGCGGACCCGCGTGATCCAACAGGCGGGCCCGGGGAGTGGCAGCGCCAAGCGCCCCGACATTGTAGTCGCCCCAGCGCTCAGCCAGCCGGTGATCTTGGAGACCGAGTTCGCGCCGGCTCCCACTGTGGAGCAGGACGCGATTGCACGTCTGGGAGAGCGTCTCCAGACCACGGGGGCGGCAATCGAGGGCGTGCTGTCCATTGTCCTGCCAGAGGGTCTTCGAACCGGCAGCCTTCGCACCATCGACGGGGCCGAATTCCGCTACGCCACTCACTATCTGAACGCCAATGGTGCACACAGCCGCTGGCCGAAATCAGGTCGGCTGAGTGGGGGTGTCGACGACCTCGCCGACGCCGTGGAGTGCCTGTCGCTCTCGGAACGGCAGCTCGCACTCGGATCGGAGACCCTGAGAACAGTCGTAGACCAAGCGGCCGCGCGTCTGGCGCAGCATGCTGCGGGCAACCCCCGAGCTCGCGTCGCATCGGATCTGCACCAAGCGCCGGGTGTACAAACCGATCGAATGGCCGCCGCAATCTGTGTGTCGGCCTTCATGTTTCACGCGGCCATCGAAGACTCCGAGGGTGTTCCGGCGACCCTCTCGCCGGGATCGGTAAACAAGTGGACGCTCTTGAAAGCGTGGGACCAGATTCTGAAGGTGAACTACTGGCCGATCTTCAGCATTGCCCGCGATCTGGTGCGGGAGCTGCCACTGAGGGCCGTCGCACCAGTGTTGGGCCCCGTGGCGGCGGCAATCCCGGAGCTGGCGAAGCTCGGAGCGACGACCTATCACGACTTGGCAGGGCGCATGTTCCAGACTCTGATCGCCGACCGGAAATTTCTGGCCACGTTCTACACCCTGCCCCAGTCGGCCTGCCTGCTGGCCGAGATGGCGGTCGACCGGTTGGCGGTGGACTGGTCGGACCGCAGTGCCATTGAAGCACTGCGGATCGCGGACTTTGCCTGTGGCACGGGTGCCCTGCTATCGGCCGCTCAGCGCGCCATCTACCGGCGTTACCGCCGGGCAGGCGGGAACGACAGGGACTTGCACCGCGCCACGATGGAGCGCGTCCTAGCGGGCTTGGATATCATGCCTGCCGCGACGCACCTGACGTGCTCAATGCTCTCGAGCGCCCATCCGTCCCTCTCATACGGCGAATCGCAGATCCACACGATGGCCTACGGGATCGAGGGCAACAGGACGCACATTGGTGCGTTGGATCTGCTCGATTCCCCCTACTCGTACTCACTGTTTGCCACTGGTTCATCAATGGCCGGCACGGAGGCTGAACGCTCTGGCCAGCACTCCGTCACGGTAATGGACAAGTCTTGCGATCTGGTAATCATGAACCCCCCGTTCACACGGCCCACGAATCACGAGGCAGGGCATGGGGAGATTCCCGTCCCCTCGTTCGCCGGCTTCAGCACCTCGCACAAGGAGCAGAAGGCGATGGCAGGAACACTGAAGAGGCACAAGGGACCGTTCGGCAGCGGCAATGCCGGACTCGCGTCGAACTTCATGGACCTAGGCCATTGCAAAGTCAAGGATGGCGGTGTGCTGGCGCTCGTTCTGCCCTTCTCATTCGCCCGTGGACAGTCTTGGCGAAGGGCCCGGAAGGCCCTTGAGACGCACTATCGCGACGTTCACGTGGCCGCGATCGCCTCTGCCGGCACGACAGACCGGGCCTTCTCAGCAGACACGGGCATGGCCGAGTGCCTCTTGGTTGCTGTGAAGAAGGGCGGCGGAATGTCATTAGCGGCGTATTCGAACCTGCCGGCGAGGCCGGGCTCTCTATTGGAAGCCACAGTCGGGGCCAAGCTGGTCTCTTCGCAGGCAGTTCCGGGAACGGTTGTTGACGGTGGTCCTGCGGGAGTGCGATCCGCGGAGGTCACTAGGTCGGCGACTGACTTGGTGGCCGGGAAACTACGACTCCCGCGAAGGCCTGGGGTGTTTGACCTTCCCATGACCAACCTTGGCAGGGTGGCGGCGCGCGGGCCTGTGCATCGGGACATCAACGGCGGTCCCCCGAGCAGTCCGGAGGGCGCTGCACCCCGGGGACCCTTCGTCGTGCGCCCCATCCGCAGCGGCGAAGTGCCGACCTACCCGATGCTCTGGGCGCACCGCGCCGCCCGCGAGCGGTCGCTCGTGGTGCTGCCTGACAGCTGCGGGGACCCTTGGCCGGACGATGAAGACCGCGCGGCCGAGCTCTGGCTGCAGTCGGCCTCCCGCCTGCACTCCAACCTAGACTTCCGACTGAATTCCCAGAGCCTCGCGATGTGCCTCACTCCAGAGAAGTGCCTAGGCGGGACCGCCTGGCCTAACGTGATCCCGCACGAGCCGCAGTACGAGATGCCGCTGCTGCTGTGGGCCAACTCGACCTTAGGGGTGATCCTGTTTTGGTGGCTCGGAACACGGCAGCAGGCGGGACGCGCACGCATCACCATTACCAAGCTCCCACGCCTACCCGTTCTCGACCCTCGCAGGTTGACAGACCATCAGCTGGTCCAGTGCCGGGAAATCTACGAGGACTTCCGGTTCAATCGCCGGGCCTTCCTGCCGGCGAACGAGGCCTATCGCGACGGCGCGCGCAAGGACCTCGACCGGGCTCTGCTGTTCGGGATCACGAGCGTCCTGCAGTTTGACCCAGCCTTGGAGGAAGGACTTGACCTCCTCCGCCGGCAGTGGTGTGCCGAGCCGTCAGTGCACGGAGGCAAGAGCACCCGAATTCCGGACTGAGCAGCCGGCGCCAAATTCCAGGGCCGGAGCGTCGCCTCGCTCCGTCCATCCGACCAGATGTTCCTACAGGTCGGAACTCAGTCTTACCTTGACAAGAGTTTGACGAGAAATCGTTGATCCAGCCACGCGTGTAGGTTGCGAGTGCACTGCGACATTTGGTCGTAGAGTGCTTGTAGGCTTTCCCATTCAAGGCTGTCCATCTGCAACCTCCGGCAGTGGGTGGCAGCCATAGCAATTGTAGGAAGTGCCGGATGTGGCCCAGCAGCGTGCTCGGAGGAAGATGCACCACGTGGTACAGCCACACGCTCTCGAACTCCCGAGCCAGCTGACTGCGCCAGGACACCACCGGTGCGAACTCCACCCACACGATGCGCCCGTAGCTCGCCCCCCAAGGAACTGCGTCCGCTTCAGGTCGGCCTGCGCTGCGTACACTTCCAGCCCCTACTGTTGTACAGATCTGCAGTACCCCCGGTGTCCGGGCCGACGGGTGGGCAGGATTTGCGCATTGACACGCACCTCCATCCACTCACTGACTGTCTCACCATTTCGCCCGTCGGCCTTGCCGTACTGCGTACATACGCTATTGGTCATGTGTGGCTTCAGGTTTCCCGCCCGCACCGGCAGGTCGGACGGCCCTTTCTTGTAGGAAGGGATGGCTACTGGCGGTGAAAGCGCTGCAGATAGCGCGGCTAGGGAATAGGCGGGGCGTGCCCGCATGTATCCCAATGCGACGCTTCCGGATCGTCATCGCAGGAGTCTCAACAGAACTTGCCAGATCGCTCAAAACCTGCAACAAAACCGCCCCCTCTAAAATCTGGTCCACACGACAGATCACAATCTTTCCGGCCACCATATCGCACCGATAATGCCGCTGACCTCCCAATTCGCGATGTGGCGCATATGCGGGCAGATTGTCTTGTGGCGAGTTGAAGAACTCGGTATCGCGCATACTGACCTGCGTGGAACTGCCCGCCTCAGTCACTCACAGGACTCCCCGTCCGGTAGCGTTCGAACCACTCCAAGATGTTCGCGACTTTTGCAATCAGGTTGGACGGACTGCTGCTCGCGATGCCGTGATAGGCGTCCTGTATCCGCACCATCTGCGTGGGCACCTTGCGAATCTGCAGCGCCTGGTAGAACTGCTCGGTCTCTCCCATTGGCGTACGCAGGTCCTGTTCCCCGGTGATCAGCATCGTCGGGGTCGTGACGTTGCCGACCAAGGAGAGAGGCGAGCGGGCCCAGTAGTGCTCAAGCATGCCTTCCTCCCAAACCGGGCCGGGGAACCAGTACTGGTAGTAAGATGCGTACCCGTCCGAGGTGAGCGAAAAGCTGATCCAGTCGATGACGGGCTTCTGTGATACCGCCGCGCGAAAGCGGTCGGTCTTCCCAACAATCCACGCCGTAAGCACTCCCCCGCCGCTGCCGCCAGTGACCATCAGGTTGTCCTCGTCGATGTGGCCTTGGTCGGTCACGGCATCCACACCCGACATAAGGTCGTCGTAGTCGTAGCCGGGATAGGCGTGGTGGATCAGGTTGCCGAACTCCTCGCCATAGCTTGTGCTGCCGCGCGGGTTGGCGTAGAAGACGACGTAGCCCGCGGCCGCATAGAACTGGACCTCGGCCGCGAAGCGGGGGCCGTAGTTCGCAAACGGGCCGCCGTGGATCTCGAGAACGAGCGGGTACTTGCGAGCGGGATCGAAGTCCGGAGGCTTGGCGATCCAGCCGTGCACGGGACGGCCGTCGTGCGAAGATTCCCACCAGATCTCTTCGATCTCGGCAAGCTTCTTGTGAGCAAGAAGATCCTCATTGAGGCCAGTAATCCGGCGCGGTTCGGTCTCCACCCGGCCGATGGCTACATCAGCGGGGCGCGTCGGCGAATTAGCAGTGAAGGCAAAGGTCCCGTCACGGGCCACGGTGTACGAGCCGCCACTATAGGGCCGCCCTAAGTCGACGCCGCCCACGTCGGCGGCAAGGTCGGTGACATCGCCTTCGAGGGTGATGTTCGCGACCCTAGTCGTGCCTTGGTCGTCGTACTGAATGAATAGAGAACGACCATCCGCGGCCCAGTTGAGGTTGCCCACGCCACGGTCGAGGTCGCCGACGCGGCGGACGCCGCCACCGTCCCGGTCCATGACGTACAGGCGGGAGATTTGGTAGCCCTGATGGCGATCGTCGAAGCCCGTATATGCGATCCGGGAACCGTCTGGCGACACGACCGGGCCCGCGTCGGGGCCAAAGCGGTTCGTAAGCTGGCGAAGTCTCTTCGTCTCGACGGATATCTCGAAGACTTCGCTGTTGCGGACATCGAAGTCGGGTTTGTCTCGGTTGGCACTGAAGACGATCGAGCGGGAGTCGGGCGACCACGACAGTCCGCCGGCGTGGTCGTACGAACCGCTCGTCAGCTGGCGCGGTGTACCCCCGTCCGCGGGAAGAACAAAGATGTGCGTGTGTCCGTCCGGGAGGTATCCGCGTCCGTCCGCCCGGTAGCGGAGTTTCGAGATCACCCGTGTCGGCGTCGTCCACTCGGCTCCCTCGGGCTTGGACGGCATCTTCGCAAAGTCGGGAGCCTGTTCCGGAACGAACATCGTCATCGCGACCCAGCGTCCGTCGGGTGACCAAGCGATGTTGTCGGGGGACTCGGTCACGTTGGTGAGTTCCGCCGTCTGGCCAGTGTCCATCCAGCGCACAAACAGCTGTTTCGTGCCACCATCCTCGGCCACATACAAAAGGCGGTTGCCGTCGGGAGACCAGCGTGGTGAGCTCACCGCGCCACTTCCGTCGGTAATCGCGCGGTGATTCGAGCCGTCTGCGTCGACCACCCACAGTGCGGAGCGCTCGCTGTCCGACATGATGTCGAAGCCGCGCCGGACATACACGACGCGGTTGCCGTCGGGTGAGATGCGGGGATCGTCGGCAACTTCCAATTCGAAGACATCCAAGTACTGGAGTCTGTCGGCGTCGGCCGCCTCTTCGTTGACCTGGGCGGCCACCGGCCCGAACCCGAGAACGAGAATGAGAGCGAACAGCGATGGGTGTCTCTTTGTCATTCCACTTGGCCCTGCCGCCGGGTCCTCCCGTAGTTGTCGTGAACTGTCGCGCGTGACCCGCACTAGGTCGGGCCGCAAATTGGGCCGGCCAGCCAGGCTGACGAGTCCGGGCACTGATTCGGCCATGCCCGTGCTTGGCGGCATGAGGTTCAAAGCCGGTAGAAAATCGCCTAGCATCGTATCAGACTCCAATCGCGGTACGACTAGCCCAAGGTCGTAGTCGCCAACAAGGGGGTTAGTCGCGTTGTACGGCAGTAGTACGGTTCGGCCTTCGCATGCTGATCCGGGCACAGCCGATTGCTTGCGCGACGCTCTGCAGGAGGGTGCGCTCTCGCGGGCGGACGTGGCACGCCAGCTGGGTGAACTGGATAGCTGGCGCAACCGGAAGAGCGAGCTGTGTGCGGCCTACGCTCGCAAGGACCTGCCACGACTGGTGGCGGATCTGGGTCTGCCCTTAACGCCGGCGCGGCGGGGCTTCCGGGCGGTCCGGATGCAGTGCTCGCTATAGGAGCTGGGAAGAGCAAGCCTGCGCTTGGCCGACACGGCCATGCTGCGTCGGCACTATGGGGATCTGGTGGCGGCGGAACGTCCGCTGGGACGCGGGCGGCCAGCGGGCCAAGCAGAACTT
>JAJDWM010000220.1 GCA_022825595.1 Bryobacterales bacterium
GTGGGCAGCTATCCGATCCCCCAGTGGCTCTACGGGGACACCTCCCAGCAGACCCTCCGCGACGCAGTAGCGGTCGTACTGCACACCCAGGAACGCCTCGGCATTGATGTGGTGGCCGATGGGGAGCTGAATCGGTTCGACCCGTCGCACCCTGAGACCAACGGGATGATCGACTACTTCGTAAGCCAGTTCTCGGGCGTACGGACCCGGTACTCGATTGCGGACATCGACATGTTCCGGTCCGACGAGGGGATGTCGTTCCGGACGGCTCCTGCGGGCGTGGTCACAGGGGCCATCGGCGACGGAACGCTGAACCTCCGGGCGGACTTCGAGATGGTTCAGGATCTCGCCACGAAACCGCTCAAGTTCACCTGCACCGGGCCGCACATGCTGACAAAGACCCTTACCGACCGCTTCTACGGCGACCGTGAGGAGCTGGCCATGGCCGTCGCAGACGTCCTGCGGAGGCAGCTGGAGCGAGTATCGGCCGACGTGATCCAGCTTGACGAGGCCAACATCACGGGCCATCCGCACGAGGCCCGCTGGGCGGCCGAGGCGATGAACCATGTCCTCGACGGGATCTCTGCCAAGAAGGGCGTCCACCTGTGCTTCGGAAACTACGGGGGCCAGACCATCCAGTCGGGCATGTGGCGGGACCTGGTTTCCTACCTGAACGCGCTCCGCTGCGACTTCGTCCTGCTTGAGATGGCGCGCCGGGGGCAAGGCGAGCTGGAATTGCTTCGGGGCGAGCTGGACCCGCACATCAGCATTGGCCTAGGAGTGATCGACATCAAGGACAACGAAGTCGAGAGCGCGGACTCGGTTGCATCCCGGATCGAGCGCGCGGCGAGCGTAATGGGAGCCGACCGCATAGGGTTCGTCAATCCCGACTGCGGCTTTTGGATGCTGTCCCGCTCCGTAGCGGACCGCAAGATGGCCGCACTGGTGGCCGGCCGGAACCTGTACGCAGGAGCAGCGACGGGCGACGCCGGACGGGAATCAGCCGTTCGATAGGATTGAAGTCTCGGCGGGCGCCCTCGTGTTGAGGCGCCGCGGATCCCATGAAGGCGGTCGTGTTGGCGGCGGGCCGTGGCACCCGCATGAAGGATCTCACCCAAGACTGCCCGAAACCCATGCTTCCGCTGGCCGGGCGGCCAATGCTGGCCCATCAGCTGGAGCGGCTGGCGGCAGCAGGCGTGCGCGAGGCCTGTCTGGTGATCGGCTATCGCCGAGAAGTCATCCGCGACTACTTCGCCGCGCATCCACCGCAGAGCTTGGACCTGCACTATGTCGTCCAGGCAACTCCAGACGGGACGGGGAGCGCCCTGCTGCTGGCGCGGGAGTTCTCCGAAGGCGGCCCGTTCTTGATGACGTTCGGCGACATTGTTGTGGATCCTCAGGTCTATCGTGAGCTGATCCGGCTTGGTACGGATGCGGACATGGTCCTTGCCCTGACCCACGTCGAGGATCCCTACCGCGGCGGGGCCGTGTACGTCCGGGGCCGGCGGGTCGTGCGCATCGTAGAGAAGCCCCCGAAAGGCACTTCAACCACGAACTTCCTGTGCGCCGGGGTGTACCTGTTCACCGAACGGGTCTTTGCCGATCTGGCAAAGCTCCGGCGTTCCGCCAGGGGAGAGTACGACCTGACAGACGCGATCTCGGCGGCCGTCCGCTCGGGCCAAACCGTGCGACCCTTCGCGGTGCCGGGGTTTTGGCGCGACGTCGGCCGACCCGAAGACCTAGAGCCCGCGACCGAGTACGTTTCCGAATCATGAATCCAGCACACGAAACCCTGCTCAGTGCCGCGCAGCGGAAGGTCGCACCTGCGAACCTGCCCGCGAGGATCAAGGCCGCCGCTCTGGAGCGCCTCGCCGACTGGCTGAAAATCGACAAGTTCGCCGGCCTGTCCGACCCGTGGGACTACGGGCCATTGGTGCGCTGGTTGGTCGAGTCCGGCGATGCGGACCTCCTCGCGGACAGCTTCTACCAGACGATTCCATTCGGCACGGGCGGCCGCAGGGGGCCGGTAGGCATTGGCCCGAACCGCATCAACCCGTACACAGTCGCTTCGTCCGTGCAAGGCCACGTCCAGTACTTGCGGGAACGCTACCCGGAAGAGGGACAGCTGCG
The DNA here is from genome assembly GCA_022825595.1 of Bryobacterales bacterium. Taxonomy (GTDB): domain Bacteria; phylum Acidobacteriota; class Terriglobia; order Bryobacterales; family UBA6623; genus VXMF01. The sequence goes on from JAJDWM010000220.1 coordinate 2,131, forward strand.
AGTCGTGGTGGCATGCGATGTCCGGGCATTCCACGACTTGAGAGGGACGTACCCGCAGGAGGTCCCGAACCCGGTGCTGGGCATGAGTTCGCGCGACTTTGCGGACATCGCAACAGACGTCTACACCGATGCCGGAGTGGAAGTCTGGGCATTGCCCGACTCCAGCGGCGAGTACGTGTCCACCCCGGAACTGTCGTTCCTGATCCGCCGCCTTGAGGCCCACGGTGGGATCAACGTCAGCGCCTCTCACAACCACCCAGACGACAACGGGAGCAAGTTCTACAACGCGGAAGGAGGCCAAGAGATCCCGCCCGACGACGAGGCACTGGCACGCATCGTGGAAGAGATTCGGGAGGTGCGCGCCCCGTCGAGCGGCCGGGAGACTGCGGGGCTCGTGCGGGAGATCCCGGCCTCAGAGCGCCAAGCCTACATCGACATGAACGTTGCCTTGGGAACCGGCAAGCGCCCTAGCGGGGCGAAGGTCGTCTTCACCGGCCTCCATGGGACTGGGATCCACACGGCCGGACGCTGCTTGGAGGCTATGGGCTTCCGGAAGAATCGCGATCTGTTCTATGTCGAGCCGCAGTGTGAGTTCCGAAGCGACTTTCGAAACGTCACCTTCCGCAGTCCCAATCCCGAAGTTCCCGAGGCGCTGCAGATGGCCATCGATCTGGCCGGTGACGAGCGGGCTGACTTGGTTCTGGCTACGGACCCGGACGCAGACCGCCTCGGCGGGGCCTCCCGCGACGGGACGACGTACGCCTTTCTTAGCGGAAATGAGATCGCGTCGATCCTCACGCGCTTCCGGCTAGATTCCCTCGAATCCTCCGGTCGCCTGCCGGCGCGACCGTTGGCGATCAAGACCGTCGTGACGACGGACCTGATCCGGCGCCTAGTCGAGTCGAGAGGCGGCGTGGTGATCGGAGACCTCTTGGTGGGATTCAAGTACATCGCGGCGGTGCTGGGCAGCCTAGAGCGGACGGGACGCTACAAGGACGTGCGAGCGAGCATCGACGACTTCGTGGTGGCGGCGGAGGAGAGCCACGGCTTCATGCTCACACCGACTCTTCGCGACAAGGACGCGGCGGGCGCCGCAGTCGCGCTGGCGGATCTGGCGTGTGATCTGGGCGCGCGGGGCGAGACCGTGCACGATTACCTCATCGACACCTACAAGCGCTACGGTTACCACGCGAACACCGTTAGGTCGACGGTCATGCAGGGGGCGGCCGGAGCGGCAAACATCCGGGCGGTGCAGCGCCTGCTGCGGAGGGAGCCACCGACGCGGGTCGCGGGCCGCAGGGTGGAGCGCGTTACCGACTACTGGGACGAGCGGCTGCACGGGCCATTCCTGTCGGAGACCGACCGGAGCTCGCGAAACCTGATCAGCTTCCGCTTCGAGGGAGGCATCACCGCCACAATCCGTCCGTCGGGGACGGAGCCCAAGAACAAGGTCTACCTGGAACTTGGCGCGGATCCGCTGGGACCAGCCACTTCCGACGAGGAATTCCGGGAACACCGGGCTGCGGTGGATCGGGAGGTCAAGGCCTTCTCCAACCGCTTCCTCTCGTGGATGCTGGAGCTGATCGACGTCCAAGTGCCCGACTACGCGTTCGAGATCTCGGATCTGGTGCCACTGCACCACAAGGTCGACTTCTGCTCCCGGTTCTTACCTGAGTTCGAACGCCGGGCCGCAGCGCTGGCGGAGGGCTCCGGCACTCCCTCCGGGCTGGCCCAGTGGGTTAAGCAGCAGTTGGCCCCGTACGGGCCGGACGCGCGGATGC
>JAJDWM010000520.1 GCA_022825595.1 Bryobacterales bacterium
GAGGGCCTGCACGAGGTCTTTGTGGTGCGCGGCCAAACCGCAGTGAAGACCGAGGTGCGCATCGGCATTGCGAATTTCGAGTACTACGAGGTGGAGGAGGGGCTAATCGAGGGCGACGAGGTGATTATCTCGGATGTGAAAGACTACCTGCACTTGGACGAAGTCCAAATCAAATAAAGGAGACTGCCATGATTAAACTCGAAAGCATCGAAAAGGTGTACCGCACCGAGCAAGTCGAGACCTTGGCTTTGAGCAATATCAACTTCGCCGTTGACGAGGGGGAATTCATCTCGGTGATGGGGCCGTCCGGCTCGGGCAAGAGCACCCTGCTCAACGTCATCGGCTTGCTCGACGAGCCTTCCGCTGGCGAAATCGTCCTCAACGGGCAGGCCATCAATTCCTACGCCGACCGCTACTTGGCGCGCATCCGCAACGAGGAAGTCGGCTTCATCTTCCAGAGCTTCCACCTGATCGCCGATTTGAACGTGGTCGATAACGTGGAGATTCCCCTGCTCTATCGCCGCGGGCTGTCGGGCAAGAAGCGGCGGCAGATGGCGCTGAAGGCGCTGGATCGGGTGGGGCTGAGTTCGCGGGTGAAGCACTTCCCGTCGCAACTGTCGGGCGGGCAGCAGCAGCGCGTGGCTGTGGCCCGAGCCATTGTCGCACAGCCGCACATCCTGTTGGCCGACGAGCCGACGGGCAATTTAGACAGCCAGATGGGCGATGAAATCATGGGCATCATGCACCAGCTCAACGAAGAGGGCACCACCATCGTCATGGTGACGCACGACCAGCGCCTGGCCGACCGTACCGGGCGCACAGTGCGGCTCTTCGACGGGCGGCAGGTCCAGTGAGAGGAGGAGGAAAATGCTAAAGAACTACATCAAAATGGCGCTCAAGGTCCTGTTGCGGCGCAAGGTATTTACCTGCATCAGCCTCGTTACCATCAGCTTTACGCTCATGGTGCTGATGGTGGCGACGGCCTTGTTCGACCACGTCTTTGGCTCCTTCCCGCCGGAGACGCGGGCGGATCGGACGCTCGTCATGAAGATGATCACAGGAGAAAACACAGAAGAAGTAGGCAAGAGGATCGGGCAACCTAGCCACGCCTTTTTGAAGCGGTATGTGTCTCCACTAACTCAGGCCGAAAAGGTGTCCATTTCTACTGGCTTCTGGTCCCCGGAAGTAACGTATCGCAACGGCGTGAAGATCGAATCTGGCCTCAAGTACACGGACGGAGTGTTCTGGGAGATCCTCGAATTCGACTTCCTCGAAGGCCGTCCCTATACCGCAAAGGAAGTAGAGGAGGCCCAACGGGTGGCTGTGATCAACGAGGAAACGCGCCGAGTGTTTTTCGGAGGGGAACAGGCCGTGGGGAAGTACATCGAAGTCAAAGGGCGTCCTTTCCGCGTGGTAGGTGTTGTACCCAATGTACCGGCATTCCGCGTGGCATCCTTTGCCGATATCTGGGTGCCCTTCAGCGTCCGTGGAAACGAGTTCCTGCGTTACGATTCGATATTCGGCGGCTCTCAGGCGCTGATCTTGGCGCGCGATGCGGCCGCAATACCGCTTATTAAAGAAGAATTCGCCGATGTGCTCACCCGGGTCGAATATCCCGATTCCGACGACGTCAACCACCTCATCGGTGGCCCTGAAACGCTGTTCGAAGAGGGTTCGCGTATGATGCGCATATTCAGAGGCTTGAGTGATACCGATGAGGTGATCCTGCTGCTCGGCAGTCTGGGATTGCTCTTCATGCTCCTGCCAGTCGTCAGCTTGGTCAACATCAACACCACCCGCATCTTGGAGCGCGCTTCTGAGATCGGGGTGCGCAAGGCGTTCGGCGGATCTTCGCTCACCTTAGTGGGGCAATTCGTGGTGGAGAATGTAATTCTCACGCTCTTGGGAGGTGCCTTGGGGCTAGTTTTTACTTTTCTCGTCCTACAAATGCTCGGTGCCAGCGACGTTGTGCCATACGCCGAATTCCACCTGAACCATCGCATCTTCCTCTACGGCTTGGTGATGACCCTGTTCTTCGGTCTGATTTCCGGCGCTTACCCGGCTTGGAAAATGTCGCGTCTGCACATCGTAGAGGCACTCAGAAGGAGGAAGCAATGATACGTCATCTCTGCAAGCTAGTTTGGAACCGCAAAAGGGCGAACGCGCTAACCGCCTTCCAGATCTTCATTTCCTTTTTGATTGTCTTCATCACGGCTTCCATCGCCGTGGACAATGCCGACAATTACCGGCGGCCTCTCGGATTTTCATACGAAAATAGATGGGTCGTGAACTTCTGGCGGGATCGGGAATTGCCGTTGGACAGCGAGGTGGAAGCACCCAGCCGCAGACAGGTCTATCAGGCCCTAGAGTCATTCGACTGGATTGAGTCGGTCGCCTCGGCGGACGGCGCAGCAATTCCCTATGGGAGCTCTCGGTGGGGTTCCACCATAGACGGACAGCCGGTTTACCATGGTGCTGTTTCGGATGAGTACTACGAGGTGTTCAATCTCGACTTGGTCAACGGACGGTGGTTCAGCGAGGAGGACGCGGCCCTAGATTGGGAGCCGCTCGTGATAACCCAGCCGCTCAGCGAAGCGCTCTTTGGCCGTGAAGATCCCATCGGCCAACAGGTCGAAGAATGGAAGCGGGGTAAAGGTAACGCGCGGGTCGTTGGGGTGGTCTCCGACTATCGTCGCAGAGGGGAGTTTTCCGAGCCCGGTTTCTTCTTATTAACTCGCGTAGAAGACGATGCGCATGTCGATTTTTTGGTCAAAGTGCGTCCCGGTACTCCGTTAGCGGCCCAAGAGCAAATCGACAAGCGGCTCAAGGCCATGGCTCCTGGGTACCGAGTTAACATTACAACCTTAGAGGAAGATCGCGCTTCGTCGTTCAAGTTGAGTCTGATACCCCTGTTCGCCGCCGGGGTCGTCTCGGTGTTGGTACTGGGCATGGTGGCGCTGTCGTTGAGCGGCGTGCTGTGGCAGCGGACGACGCTGAGAACCGAGGAGATCGGCCTGCGAAGGGCCTTGGGCGGGTCGGCGGCTAGCATCTACGCGCAGTTGACGGGCGAGATGCTGGTGGTCGCCAGCATCGGCGTAATTGCTGGCCTGCTGGTCATCGTGCAATTCCCACTGCTGGAACTGCTCGATTACACCAGCGGAATCTATGCGCTCAGTCTGGCCCTTGCAGCGTTGGTGATTTACGGCCTCGTGGTCGTGTGCAGCCTGTATCCGGGGCGGCTGGCCTGCCGGATACGGCCGGTCGAGGCGCTGCACCACGAATGAGTCGGAACGTACTTCACACATCCCATAGGAGGATGACATGAAATCGCTCAAATCTGTAATCACCCCAATCGCCACCGTTGCCACGACGTTCGGTTGTGGAGTGGCTGGCGCGGAGAGCATCACAGTGGAAATGGAGTCTGTGCGCGAGGATTCCGTAGAGCATCTCTTTCAGCCTTCTCTGAAGTGGATTCCGATTGGCTCGCAGTTGACGGAAGGACTGCCCGAGATCCAATCGGTTGCCGGGCTGGAAATCCATGAACCCCTGCACGCCCGCCTTTCGTTTGAAGATTCGCCGGCTGAGCCGATTGTTGTACTGGGATTGGATAACGACGAACAGGACATTGCCTTCGCCGTGGCCGATTCGACAGCGCAGCCGCAGAAACTCCAGCTCACGGAGGATTTTTCCAAACTACTTAAAAGTGAAGCCCCACAAGCTGAGCTGACTGTACCCATGGCTGGTCAAGCACCTGAGTTTAAGATCGGACTCGTGTTCAGCCGCGAACACAATGCCGTGCTGCACCATAACCTTGAACTGCGGCTAGGCGAGGCCGACATTGGCGGCCAACGCTATGCCATAGCCATAGTTAGAGATCCGCGTTTTTGCACCTACACCATACCCGCCGACTCGGTGGGGATCACGTTCTATCAACTTATGATTGACCTCGACGGGGATGGAGCATTCCTGACTCAAGTGGATTCTCAATCCGGGATGCGGGAGGTCGAGGTTTTCGAGGGAACCAAGCCCTTCTTGATCAACGGTCAGGCATACGAACTAACCCATGTGTCGGCGACGGGGGATCAGTTGGTGATTGAACGCAGCGATCAAACGGTCGCCCTTGTCGTGGGCTTTGAGATGCCGAATGTCGCCGTTACTCGGCTCGACAGCAGTGCTATCGACCTGACGGCACTGCGCGGCAAGCCCGTGGTCATCAACTGGTGGAACACCTTCTGCGGCCCCTGCATCAGGGAGATTCCCGAACTCAATGAACTGGTCGAGAAATACGAGGGCCGCGGTGTTGAGTTCCTCGCCATCGCCCACAATGAAATGGCGCATTTGCCGCCGTTTTTGCAGAAGCATCCGTTCTCTTATGACATCGCCTTGGGGGAAGAGGATGCCTTGCAGATTTTCGGCTATGCCTTTCCGCGTCATGTGATTCTCGACAGCGAAGGTAAAGTCGCCTACGACGTCCTTGGTTACAATGCCGATGCCACCGACAAAATGGACGCGGTTATCGGCTCGCTGTTGAGCGAGCTTTGAGCTTGCCATTGCTACGCACTCCACACCTCTCATAGGAGGATACCATGAAATTGATCAAATCTGCACTCACCATCGTCGCCCTCGTCGCTACGGCGTTCAGTTGTGGAATAGCCAGCGCAGAGAGTATCACGGTTAAAATGGAATCCGTGCACAAGGATTCCGTAAAGCATCTCATCCAGCCGTATATGCCGGGTGGTCTGGCTATCTCGCGGATGACGGAAGGATTGCCCAAGGTCCAATCGGTTGCCGGGCTAGACATTGATGCACCTCTGCACGCCCGCTTGTCGTTCTTCGATTCGTCGGCTGAGCCGATTGTCGTAGTGGGGCTGGATAGTGACGGACAGGATATCGTCTTCGCCGCTGCCGATTCTACTGCACAACCGCAGCAACTTCAGTTGACAACAGGTTCTCTTGACGGCGTTCGCGATGCCCCGCGCGCCGAACTGACTGTGCCCCCGGCCGGCCAAGCATCTGAGTTCAAGATCGAATTTTTTATCAATCGCGAACGGAATTACGTGCTGTACCGCAATCTCGAACTACGGCTGGGCGAGGCCGACATTGGCGGCCAGCGCTATGCCATAGCCCTAGTGAGATCTCCGAGATTTGGAGCCTACTCCCCACTCGTTGACTCATTGGGGAGGACTTCACATGATCTCCTGATTGACCGCGATGGAGACGGCGTATTCCTGACTTATGTGCTAGGAACCGAGGAGCTAGAGGACGAGGCTTTCGAGATCTTCAACCCCTTCATAATCAATGATCGAGTTTACAAATTGGCCGATGTGTCAGCGACAGGAGATCGACTAGTAATCGAGCCCAGCGATCAAACGGTAGCCCTCGCCGTGGGATTCGAGATGCCCAATGTCACCGTTACTCGGCTCGACAGCAGTGCTATCGAGTTGACGGCGCTGCGCGGCAAGCCCGTGGTCATCAACTGGTGGCACACCGCCTGTGCACCCTGTATCGCGGAGATGCCCGAACTCAACGAACTGGTTGAGAAGTACTCAGACCGCGATGTCGAATTCCTCGCTATCGCTCACAATGAAATGGCGGAGTTGCCGCCGTTCCTAAAGAAGCATTCGTTCATCTATGACATCGCTGTGGCGAATGACGAGGCCGCGCACACATTCGGCACAGCTTATCCGCGTCATGTAATTGTCAACGGCGAAGGCAAAGTCGCCTTGGATATCACGGGTCTCAGTTCTAATACCGTTGACCAAATCGACACGGTTATCGGCTCGCTGTTGAGCGAGCTTTGAGCTTGCCATTGCTACGCACTCCACACATCTCATAGGAGGATACCATGAAATCGATCAAATCTGCCATCATCATCGCCCTCGTCGCTACGGCGTTCAGTTATGGAATGGCTGGCGCGGAGAGTATCACGGTGAAAATGGAATCCGTGCGCGAGGATTCCGTAGAACACCTCTTCAAGCCACCTCTGTACATCTATGGGGGCGCGCAGCTAACGAAAGGATTGCCCGAGATCCAAGCGGTTGCTGGGCTAGAGATTCATGACCCCCTGCATGCCCGCTTGTCGTTCCGCGATTCGCCGGCTGCACCAATTGTCATAGTGGGATTGGATAACAACGGACAGGACATTGCCTTTGTCATTGCCGACTCCACTGAGCAACCGCAGCGACTCCAGATCACGCGCGGTTTTTTCAAACGCCTTCACAGCCAAGGTGAAGTCCTGCGAGCCGAGTTGACTGTGCCCCCGGTCGGCCAAGCGCCTGAGTTCAAGATCGAACTATATATCGAGCGGGCAGAAAATTCCCGCTGGGATTACGTGCATCACCGCAATCTCGAACTGCGGCTGGGCGAGGCCAAGATCGGCGACCAGCGCTATGCCATAGCCTTAATGAGAGATCCGTCTTTTGGAACTTACACCCTACCCGACGACTCGTTATCCGTTGACTCGTCGGAGTTCCCCAACCATAAATTCCTGATTGATCGCAACAGGAACGGCGTATTCCTAGTTCTCCCCTCTGGTCGCCAAACCGAGGAGTTGGAGAAAGAGATTTTCGGGGTCAAAGAACCTTTCTTAATCAACGATCAACTTTACAAATTGGCTGATGTATCGGCGACGGGAGATCGGTTAGTAATCGAGCACAGCCATCAAGAAATCGCCCTCGCCGTGGGCTTTGAGATGCCGAACGTCGCCGTTACTCGGCTCGACAGCAGCACTATCGACCTGACGGCGCTGCGCGGCAAGCTCGTGGTCATCAACTGGTGGCATACCACCTGTTCGCCCTGCATCGCGGAGATTCCCGAACTCAACAAACTGGTCGAGAAATACGAGGGTCGCGACGTCGAGTTCCTCGCCATCGCCAATAACGAAATGGCAGAGTTGCCGCCGTTCCTGAAGAGGTATCCGTTTTCCTATGACATCGTCTTGGGGAACAGCGAGGCCATGCGCGTTCTCGGCCAGGCTTATCCGCGTCATGTAATTGTCAACAGCAAAGGCAAAGTCGTCCTAGATCTCGGCGGTGGCAGTTCTGGTATCGTTGGCCAGATCGACGCGGTTATTAACTCGCTGTTGGTGAGTGAGCTTTGAGTGTTCCACTGATGTGCAGCATTCGCCTGAACAACCCCAAACGCATCCCAGACATCCCATAGGAGGATGCCATGAAATTGATCAAATCTGCAATCATCCCAATCGCCACCGTCGCCACGGCGTTCAGTTGTGGAATAGCCAGCGCGGAGAGTATCACGGTGAAAATGGAATCCGTGCGCGAGGATTCCGTAGAGCACCTCTTCCAGCCTGGTCTAATGCGCGCTTTGGGCGGCTCGCAGTCGGTGGAAGGGTTGCCCGAAATCCAACCGGTTGCTGAGCTAGAAATCCACGAGTCCTTACACGCCCGCCTGTCGTTCGACGATTCGTCGGCTGAGCCGATTATCATAGTGGGACAAGATAACGACGGACAGGACATCGCCTTCGTCGTTGCCGATTCTACTGCACAGCCGCAACAACTCCATTTGATAAAAGGTTCTTTCGACTACGTTCCGGCTGATGATGCTCTGCGAGTTGAGTTGACCGTACCCCCCGCTGGTCAAGCGCCTGAGTCCAAGATCGAACTCTTTATCAGCCGCGAACGGAATGACGTGTTGCACCGCCCCTTAGGACTGCGCTTGGGCAAGGCAACCATCGGAGACAGGCGCTATGCCTTGGCAATAATGAGGTCTCCGGGTTTCTTGGCCTATACCCTACCTGCTGACTCACTGGACCTTACTTTACATCAGCTCATGATTGACCGCGACGGGGACGGCGTATTCTTGACCAGTCTATACGGCCAAACCGAGGTGCTGGAGGACGAGGCTTTCTGGGTCAACGAACCCTTCTTGATCGACGGTCAGGCATACAAACTGGCCCATGTGTCGGCGACGGGGGATCAACTAGTGATCGAGCCCAGCGATCAAACGGTCGCCCTCGCCGTGGGCTTTGAGATGCCGAACGTCACCGTTGCTCGGCTCGACAGCACCACCATTGATCTGAGCACGCTGCGCGGCAGGCCCGTTGTCATCAACTGGTGGCAAACCTTCTGTCCGCCCTGCATCACGGAGATTCCCGAACTCAACGAATTGGTCGAGAAGTACGCGGACCGCGATGTCAAATTCCTCGCTATCGCCAACAATGAAATGGCGGAGTTGACGCCGTTTTTGGAGAAGCATCCGTTTACCTTTGACATCGCTTTGGCGGATGACGAGGCCGTGCATGTTTTCGGCCAAGGTTATCCGCGTCATGTGATAATAGACGGCGACGGAAAAGTCGCCTACGATATCCATGGCTACAGTCCCGATACCACTGACAGGATCGATATGGTTATCGGCTCGCTGTTGAACGAGCTTTGAGCATTCTACAACCATTCACCTGAACTACCAGTTTCGCTAGAGGTACCTCACTACGAATGAGTTGGGATATTATGGACTGCAAAAAAATTAACGCGAATTTGCTTTTGACGATGGCCATCTTGGCTGCCTTATGGATCGCCCCCGCAGCCCATGCCCAGCCGTGGCTGGTGCGCGGCACCGTCACCGACGCGGCCACCGGGCAGCCCCTGCCAGCGGCTACCGTACAGCTAGCCGGCACCTATCGCGGGACTATAGCTAACGACGAGGGCGAGTACTCGCTCAAGGTACAGCCGCTACCGGCGACGTTGACAGTGAGTTACATCGGCTACGTCTCCCAAGAGCGCGTATTGACGGCCCCTGCGGAGCGGATTGATTTCGCCTTGACGCCAGTGCCCTTTCTGCTCGATCCCATCGTGGTGACTGCCGAAATCTCAGCCGAGGGTATCATGCGCCAAGTCATTAGCCGCAAACAGGAGTGGCGGCCCAGCTTGGCCAGCTATCAGGCACAAGCCTATGTCCGGCGCGTTTTGGAAAACGAAGAAGGCATTGTCTCGATCGGTGAAATGGCCTCGGAGATTTATTGGGAGCGGGAGCGGGGGCTGCGCGAAGTGGTCAAGTCGAGGCGCGTGACCCAAAATTTGGCTGCCCAAGCAGACTACATCTCGGCCTTTGCGGGGTTTGCGAATTTCTACGACGACGATATCCCCTTTATCGGCCA
>JAJDWM010000535.1 GCA_022825595.1 Bryobacterales bacterium
AGTACCGGCAGCGCACGCTGGAGCGGATCAGGAAGCGGCTCAGGCCGAGGATGCGGTGCAGGCGCTTGCGGCGCATGGGGGGCGACCAGCCGATCCACTCGTCGCGGGCAGCGAGGGCCAGGGGCGAGGCCGCGAAGCCGACCGCACCGAGGATCCGTGCTCGGATTCTATCAGGTAGCGCAGCTGGGCGCCGACATGCAGGACAGCCTCCTGCGGAAGCTCCCTAGCCTCGATCTCATTGGAGGTGCGGCGCTGGACCTCGGTCTGCACCAGCGTCAGGGTCAGGCCTTGGACGGCACCAGCGCGGGCGGGCACGCCCGTGGGCTCGGGAACGGCTTGCCCCAAGCGGGCCGGTCGCCCGGGCCACCGGCCGCCGTCCAGGGCAGGCGCGAGCTGGATGTGACCGCTGGCGTACAGGCCGCGCAAGGCCTTCTGGCAACTGGCCAGTTGCCACCTGCCCAGACTGTCGACGAACTCGAATTGCTGACAGACGCGCCGGGCAATCTCGCTGCGGCTGACAGTTCCGGTCTAAGCCAGCAACACCCGCAGCGATCGGATCGCTTCCCGGCTTCCCAGAGTCCGGGCCACGCAGTTCTGATTGACCATGCCCACAAAGTTGGCACAAACGATCCGCATTTGTTAACCCCCAAGGAAGTGGGGCATGGGCAGCCTGCAGCTGCTCTCGGCCCTTGACGGGCTGGCGGATCTGGACGTGAGCGGAAACGCCCTCGACAGCGTCACAGGTCTGGCTGGCCTGACCGCCCTGCGGCGGCTCGCGGTGGAAGGCAACAGCATCGCCGACCTGAGTCCGCTGTCGGCGCTGACGAGCCTGAGACGGCTGAACGTCGAAGCCAACCGCGTGGAGGATTTCTCGCCGCTCGACCGCCTCGATCACCTCCGAGTCGTCGGGCGCGCAAGGCAGAACCGCCAGTCGAGCCGATAGCGCGCACGCGCTCGTGCCTCCCGGGACTGGGCTGCCTTCCGGACCGGACTCCTCAGGGCGACTGGATTCGGCCCGCGCATGGATGGCGGGATCCATTCTCTGTTCGCTGCGACGCCCGAAGACACTCCTTCACTCCGAGTGGCGGAGGGAGTACGGCGGAAACGCCAGTGCGCTCGCCGATTCCAGAATCACCGGCCGCCGGGCTCTGGTCGCTCTCTAGGGAGCTCTGGACGGCGCATTGCAGCCAGTCGGACGCGGTGGAGCGGCTAGGTTGACAGCCCGTGAACGAGCTCCGCTGAGCGCCACCAGGCGCAGCATCCCGAGCACCACCGCCAGGAGAAGCAGCGTCCTCGCAGGCGGCAGGTCTGGCCGCCATCCCCCAGTTCCTGGGAGCCCAGTCGACCAGCTCCGCAGAGCGGTCCCTCCGCGCGCCCATCAGTCCGCCCTCCGCGAGGCGCGGCATCCCGTCTCAGGTCCTGCCGTCGAAGACTCGGCCGCCCGCCTTGGGGCGCACGCCGCCCCACTGCTTGAAGATCAGCCACGCTTCGGCGGTCTCATCATCAGGAAGACGTTGCGACAGAGCCTTCCGGGTAATGCACTTATGGTAGTGATTGCCGAATCCTTCTTCTACCAGAAGGTGGCGTAAAGACTGGAGGAGCGGACGCACGAGGGTGGTGGAGTGCGTCGAACTGCGCGGCTTCGACGCGCGCAGCTGGTAGTGGATCTGGGGCGAGTCTCGGCAGCCGCAGGATGCGGAGGGCCCCGGGCCGCGCTGAACGCCGACCAAGTCGGCCAGATCTTCGACGGGCGCCGGCCGTCCGGACGGAAACGACCGCCTGGCACGGCCAGACCCCTCTAGGGCAGGCAGTTGCGGGAGGTTGTCCCCCCCAGCGGGCCGCGCACCGTCAGGCCGCAATCCGAGATTCGGGAACATACTTGATCCGGCCGGAGCGTTGCCGAGGGAAGCCACTCGTAGACAGCTAGGTACCCGAACCAGTCGCGGCGGGCACCTGAACGGTCCTGCGGAAGCGCGGACCTGTAGGATCGAATGTCAAGATGCCGAACGATGACACAGGATTCTGGCGCGCGCTCTTGGACTACGCCATCGATCAAGACCAAGGGGCCCGGCTTTGGAACGGCTATATCGGCTGGAAGCTGCCGCCCCGACTGCGGACAGAGACGCCGAGATCGCGTTGGCCACACGAATTGGTTTGGCCGCCTCCGGACGGTTGGCCCGAACTCACGGAAAGCGAGAGGTCGGAATTGGACATTCTGGCCAGGGAACATGGCGGCCACCCGATGTGGCATGGCCGACCGCTCATGGACTTCTCGGGCAGCAGGTTCGCGTCAGATGTCATTCTGTCCGAACTGACACTAGTTGGGGCCTCCTTCCACAATGTGCGATTCCACGCCGAGGTGAAGCTTGAAAGGTCGCGATTCTTCATGCAGACATGGTTCGAGGAAGCGACTTTTGGAGCCGGTGCTGACTTTCATGAGGCGTATTTCGAATGTCGTGTCACCTTCGACCGTGCCCGGTTCGTTGGTTCTGCGGACTTCGCGAGCGTCGAATTCAACGGTGGTGCCGCCTTCGATGGAGCCGTCTTCAAGCGGCATGTGGACTTCAACGACTCAAGATTCGTGGAAACCTCGTTCGCGGGAGCGTTCACTGTCGCGCATCTTGCGAGTTTCAAGGGAGTCGATTTTCGGGGCGGAGTCTCGTTCTGTAACGTAGTGTTCGGGGAAGATCCGACACAAACCG